>JBAQPK010000122.1:0-4587 GCA_049305715.1 Desulfuromonadaceae bacterium
AGGTGGATATGGTGGGTGGCCAGAAGCGGGAGATCCGGGTTGAGTTGGACCCGGTTCGCCTGGATAGCCTGGCTCTGGGTGTAAACGACGTGGTGCACGGCATAAAATCGGAGAATACCAACACGCCGCTGGGGCGGCTTACCAGGGGTACGGCTGAATACCCGATGCGCATTGAAGGCAAGCCGGACCGGGCTGATGGCTACCGCCGGATGACCGTGGCTCAGAGTAATGGCCGGCCGATCACCCTGGGCGAGGTGGCTGCCGTGTCGGACGGCGTCGAAGAGAAACGCAAACTGGCCCTGGTCAACGGGAAACCGGCCATCGGCCTGGACATCTACAAGCAGTCCGGGGGCAACGAGGTGGCGCTGGTGGACAATGTCAAGCGGACCATGGGCAAGGTCCAGGAGGAACTGCCGCCGGGCGTCTCCCTTGACATGGTCCGTGACGGCACCATCATGACCCGCGAATCTCTGGCCGACGTGAAGGACACCCTGATAATCGGCGGCATCCTGACGGTGCTGATCGTCTTCTGTTTCATCAACTCATGGCGTTCCACGGTGATTACCGGCGTGACTCTCCCTATTTCCGTCATTTCGTCGTTTGTCGTCATGAACGCCTTGGGCATGACACTCAACGTCATGACCCTGATGGCCCTGTCACTGGCAATCGGGATGCTGATCGACGACGCCATCGTGGTGCGCGAGAACATCGTACGCCATCTGGAACAGGGGAAGGGGCACATGGAGGCTGCCCGCTTCGGCACCTCAGAGATCGGCCTGGCGGTCTTCGCCACCTCCATGTCGATCATCGCCGTGTTTGTGCCGGTGGCCTACATGCGCGGCATCGTCGGGCGTTTTTTCTTTCAGTTCGGCATCAGCGTGGCCTTTGCCGTACTGGTGTCGCTCTTCGTCTCCTTCACCCTTGACCCGATGCTGTCGTCCCGCTGGCACGACCCCTCCATCCATCTGCAGGGGAAACGAAAAGGATTGGCGCGCTGGCTGGAACGCTTCAACGAGTGGTTCGAAGTCACCGCCGACAAATACCGGGGAGCCGTGGGGTGGGCATTGGATCACCGTAAGACCGTCATGCTGGCCGCGGTTGCTGCTTTTGCCGGCGGGATCATGATATTCGGCTCCCTGGAATCATCCTTCATGGCTGAATACGATAAGGGGGAGTTCCAGATTTCCTTTAAGACCGCCCCTGATGCCTCCCTGGCTGAGACCGAAGGGCGTTTGAACACCATCCTGGCAGCGGTCAAGGACATTCCCGAGATTGACCATACCTATGCCACCATCGGCGCCGGGGATAACGGCACGGTGCGGGATGGCCTGCTCTACCTGAAACTGAAGGAACGCAGCGAACGGAAACGCAGCCAGTTCGAGCTGCAGCGGGTGGTGCGCCGTAAATTCCAGGCAATCGCCGGCATTACCTTTTCCATCGAGGAGGTGGGGCAGATCGGCGGTGCCCAGAAACCGCTCAACATTAACCTGAAGGGTGACGATCTGGCGACACTGAAGCAGCTGGGGTTGAGACTGAAAGAGGAGCTTTACACGGTTCCCGGGATTGTTGATCTCTCCATGACCCTGGAACACGACATCCCCGAGTATCGCCTCATGGTGGACCGGGAAAAGGCGCTTTCCGCAGGCGTGACCACCAATGATATCGTCGCCAGCCTCAGCCGCCTTGTGGGGGGCGAGGCCATCAGCACCTACGAAGACGAAGACGGCGATGCCGTTGATGTGCGCGTGCGGCTGCCCGAACAGTTACGAAACAATCTGACACAAGTCGCCGATTTGAAAGTTTCGGTGCCCGACGGCAGCAACCGCAGGCTGGTGCCGCTTGCAAGCATCGTCAGCACTCGGGTGGCCGCCTCGCCGACCGAGATCAACCGCCGTGACCTGGCCCGTCAGGTGACGGTCAGCGCCAACCTGGACAAACTGCCCATCGGTACGGCGGTCAAACACGTGGAGACGGCTGCCAAACGGATCAACATGCCGCCCGGTTACCGGGTCGATCTGTCCGGCGAGGCAGAAGACATGGTCGAGTCCTTCGGCTACATGGGCGAGTCGCTCATCTTGGCGGTGATTTTTGTCTTCCTTATCCTGGCGGCCCAGTTCGAGTCTTTTTTCGAGCCGTTTGCGATTATGCTGTCACTGCCGCTCTCCATCGTTGGCATGGCCGGGATGCTGAAGCTGACCGGCGATACCGTCAATATCATGTCCCTGATCGGCCTGATCATGCTCATGGGACTGGTGACCAAGAACGCCATCCTGCTGGTGGACTACGCCAAGGTCTTGCGGACGCGGGACGGCATGGAGCGCCGTGAGGCTGTCATCCAGGCCGGGCGAACCCGTCTGCGGCCGATCATCATGACCACCCTGGCCATGATCTTCGGCATGCTACCCCTGTTCCTGGCCATAGGTGCCGGGGGCGAGATGCGCTCCCCCATGGCCCGGGCCGTTGTGGGTGGATTGCTGACCTCGACCCTGCTGACCCTGCTGGTGGTGCCCGTGATGTACACCTTGATGGATGACCTGAGTGGGTGGTTGAAACGGAAGTGGAATGCGAAAATCCGCCATTCGAATATCTTGGAGCAACGGAGCACGGAGGAAATCTGACACATGGCAATCCCGAGCAATTGTAGAATAGCAAGCCGATTATTATCTGGATTTTTTTCAAGTATAAGGTTTTATGTGTCTTTCTCTGTTGCTCTGTTGCTCTGTGTTATTTTTCAGTTGCCGTGTCTGGCGAATGCAACTGAAGTCCGGACACTGACCCTTGACCAGGCCATCGCAATCGCCATGGAGAAGAATTTCGACATCGAGAAGGCCCGCGAGTACGCCAGATATGTCCAGGGGAAATACGTGGAGGAGCGCTCGGCAGCCCTGCCGCAAATCGGCATCCAGGGCTCCATGGGGATGGCAAAGGATGAAAGCACACAATTCTCTGTTGGAGTAGCTTCCCGGCAAACATCCGGTTCGCTCGGCCTCACCATTTCACAGCCGCTCTACACCTGGGGCAAGATAGGCGCCGCCATCCGCGCGGCGGAGGTAGGCCTCAAAACAGCCGGCGAGCAGCTGCGTCTCTACCGCCAGGCTGCATGGCGCGACGTCTCCACCGCCTGGTACGACATCCTGCTGGCCAAGGAACTGAACCGCTTGGCGCGGGAAAACGAGGCGCAGAAACAGCGCCATCTCGACGAGGCGAAAAAGAAGTTCGCCGCCGGTGTGGCCACCGACTACGACGTGCTGGCAGCTGAAGTGGCCGCCGGGAATGCCCGCCCTGAGGTGATTCGCAGCGACAACGTTATTCGCATCGCCCGGGACCGTCTCCGATTCCTGCTGGCAACTTCGGATGAGGCCGATGCTGTCGGCAGCCTTGACCGCCCGGCCTCTGACCGGCCGGTGCCGCCGGAATTTGACAACGCCCTGACGATTGCCCGGCAGAAACGCCCCGAATTATCAGACCTGCGCCTGAGAATCGGCATCTATAGTGAACTGGTGAGTATTGCCGATGCCGAGAACATGCCACGCCTTGATCTCAAGGGAGGGGCTGGCTGGAACTGGCTCTCCCTTGATGATCCCGGCCCCTCAAGGAGCGCTGACGGCGCCGCCTGGAACGTGGGTGTCTACCTCTCGTTTCCCTTTTTCGACGGTCTGAAGGCCAGCGGACGCGTAACCCAAGCCAGAAGTGACCTGAAAACCCGGCAGATAGAAGAGTTAAAACTGCTCGATGCGGTGGCTCTGGATGTGCGCAATACGAGCAATGCCCTGCGTGAGGCCGCCGAGATCTACCAGGCGGTGTCAGGTACAGTCAGACAGGCGGAAAAACTGCTGCGGATGGCGGAGAAGGGATATGAATACGGTGTCAAAATCAGGCTTGAGGTGGACGATGCCCAGCTCAACCTGTTGCAGGCCAACAGTAGCCTGGCGCGAGCGCGACGCGATTACTGGGTGGCGAGCGTTAACTATGAGTGGGCCATGGGGGTGCTGGGGGAATAGACGGCTGCAGATTTCTGTGTTGTATAAGACTGGTAATACGCATAAACTATGGATACTAGATGTACTCACGGCACTGTCACAACAACCGATACCTCTTGCTACCATCATACACCGTAGAAGAAACAGGTGTCCTGAAATAACGGAAACTCTGTAGTTTTGATATTGTCCCATTCATATATGGAGCCCACTACATCACCGACCGACGATAGCACCGATCATATAAATATAATTCCTTTTAGTTCCTGAAAGTTATCCACTTTGTAAACGTCACATTGCGTTCAACCATATCATTGATCTCAAACTTTATTTCTAATGAAGCATAATAACTATTGACACGTTATATCGGGTAGTTACAGCCGCTGGTTATTCGTTATGCAAAGCGATGAATATACCGAAATACCGCTACATTTTTGTTACAAGTAAATCCCATCCACAGGTTTATCCACAGGTTTTGTTGAAAGGCAAATGGACTAATAGAATCTTATTTATGGTTCCTCACACAAACCTGTGCAAAGTGGTTGGCATGGCTAGGTCGCCCATGCAGTGATACAAGTTGAGAATGAAGTTCTTTGCCGTTCTGAATCCG
>JBAQPK010000123.1:0-1651 GCA_049305715.1 Desulfuromonadaceae bacterium
GAGGATTCGCCAATGAAAATAGCAATCGCAGTTACGGCCATACTATTGGCAAGCACCATGGCGTGGGGTTATAGAGATGAGCCGCCAGTCGATCTGGGAGACGCAACTCATGCTGATCAGGGATTCGCAACCCATGCTGATCAGGGGAAATTGCTCTTTGAAAACGTAAAGCTCGGAACAAACGGGAAAAGTTGTGCAACCTGCCATCCCGGGGGAAGAAAACTGGAGTGGGCGGCAACCTTTTCCGAGGATAAACTGGCCGATATAACTAACAACTGTATCATCAAGACATTGAAAGGAAAGCCCCTTGCCGTGGATTCCGCTGAAATGAAAAGTCTGGTCCGTTACATAAAAACCTTTGGCGGACTTTGATCTCCAATCGGTAGACTCTGAAGAAGTTGTTCCCTCACCCTTGTTTTTCCATCCGGGGCTTTGAAGGTCACTTGACAGTGCAATGATCAGTGATATCGTTAAAATCTATTTAGATAAATGGATAATACTTAACAAATACATGCAAGACAGTCTTCTCCTATGCTTTCCCCACAAGCAGCCAAAGCCTTACCAAAGGAGGATTTATGAAATTTTTCATGAAAGTGACGAAACGGCGATGTAGTATCCTGGCATTCATGCTGTTAATCGCGACACTCACGATCAGCATGATGTCGCCTGCTTTTGCCGACAGCGACAAACGCGTGGTAAAAGTCATGACGCAAAACATGGATGCGGGAACAGATCTGCTGTTCTTTTTTGCCACAGATCCGGTTTCTGCGACCAATCTTACCTATCAAGAACTACAGGCTACCGACTTCAGTGGCCGCGCCGGGCTGCTGGCGGACCAAATTGCCAACCAGCAACCCTATCTGATCTCTCTCCAGGAGGTAACGCTATGGCAGACAATTTCGGCCACCGGGGAAGTCGGAGTCCTGGCCGACCAACTTGACCTGATTATCGACGCACTTGCAGCCCGTAACCAACAGTATGAAGTCGTTACCACCCAGAACCTTACCGATATCACGGCACCGTTAGGGGACGGATCCTATTTACGTTTTCTCGACCGTAACGTGATCCTGGCGCGAACAGATCTCAAGCAGTCGGAACTGGCTCTGTCAAACGTTCAATCCGGAGTTTATAATGCAACCATTATCCCCGTGCCCGGTTTTCCCGAACAGCTGAATGGCTGGCTTTCGGTTGATGCCAAGATCCGGGGCAAAAGTTTGCGCTTTTTCGCCACCCACCTGGAAAGCCCTATCAGCCTGAGCGATGATACTCAAGTCTTGCAAGGGCAAGAACTAATCGCGATTATGCAACAATCCACACTCCCGGTGATCCTGGCGGGAGATTTAAATTCGGACGCAAGCGGACTTGGCATCGGCCCGGACCAGACGCCAACAGCGGCCATGATCGTCGAGGCTGGCTATACCGACACCTGGGCGGCGGCGCTCCACCCCCCGTACGAGGGCCTCACGTGGCCTTTTTACCTGGAAGATATTTATGCCGGTCCTTCATACCCATTCGAACGGATCGATCTGATCTTCGCGCGGAACCTGGAAATTTCAGATGTAGCTGTTGTCGGTAACAATTCGCCCTTTCCCTCGGATCATGCGGGTGTGGTGGCAACCCTGCAAATTGAAAAATAGCCGTCACGACCTGG
>JBAQPK010000124.1:0-4596 GCA_049305715.1 Desulfuromonadaceae bacterium
AGTATCAAATGGCGCTCCGGGCATGGTGCCGCCCTGGCCCAGGTTTACAATCATATCATCATGCCCCTGGCCAGCCTGCGCGATAAACAGACTCAGGTGCGCTGGGGACTAAAGGATTTCGAGCATCGCTTCCAGCGTTACCCCGAAGGGATGTGGCTGGCTGAAACGGCCGTGGATGTGGAAACATTGGAGGTGCTGGCCAAGGAGGGTATCCGTTTCACCATCCTCGCTCCTCACCAGGCGGGAAGGGTTCGGAAAATCGCTTCCGCTAAGTGGAAGGATGTTTCCGGTTCACGTATCGACCCTTCTCAGGCCTATCTCTGCCGGCTTCCCTCCGGGCGGAGTATCACCATCTTTTTCTATGACGGCCCCATTTCCCAGGCGGTGGCATTCGAAAAGCTGCTGAGCAGTGGCGAACAGTTTGCCGAACGACTGATGTCCGGTTTTTCGCATCACCGCACCCATCCCCAGCTGGTACATATCGCTACAGACGGCGAAACCTACGGCCATCACCACCGCTTCGGCGAGATGGCCCTGGGGCATGCCCTGAATCATATCGAGAATAACAGCCTTGCCCGTCTGACCAACTATGGTGAATATCTGGAGCTGTATCCGGCTGCCCATGAAGTACAGATTATTGAAAACAGTTCGTGGAGCTGCGCGCACGGCATCGAGCGCTGGAGGAGCGACTGCGGCTGCAACTCCGGCGGGAACAATGGCTGGAACCAGCAATGGCGGCAGCCGCTGCGGGAAACCCTGGACTGGCTCAGCGAACGGTTGGCGGCCTGTTATGAGGATGTCGCGACAGATTACCTGAATAACCCGTGGGAAGCCAGGAATGGGTATATCGATGTCCTGCTTGACCGTTCCGTAGAAAACGTCGCTGCATTCCTGCTCAAACATTCGCGCCGGCCCCTGGATAAAGAGGCAACCGTTGCCGTGCTCAGTCTGCTGGAGATGCAGCGGCACGCCATGCTCATGTATACCAGCTGCGGGTGGTTTTTTGACGAACTGTCAGGGCTGGAAACGGTGCAGGTCATCCAGTATGCCGGCCGGGCAATACAACTGGCAGAGAAATACTGCCTTCATGACATCGAAGCCCCCTTTCTGGAACGGCTGGCGCTGGCCGGGAGCAATATACCCGAACATAAAGACGGGGCAGAGATCTACATGAAATTCGTCAAACCGGTTATGATCGACCTGATCAGGGTCGGTGCACACTACGCCGTCAGTTTTGTCTTTCAGGAGTACGGAGAGGAAAGCGATATTTTCAGTTATCGAGCTTTCAAGGAGGATTCACTGATTCTCCATGCCGGACAGATGGGACTGGCGGTAGGGAAAATATCGATCCGTTCCTCCATCACCCGCAAAGCGGCCCGGATAAGTTTCTGCACCCTGTACTTCGGCGGCCATGCGTTGAACTGCGGAGTCCGCTCCTTTCTCGGCGAGGAGGCGTATCAGACCATGAAGGAGGAGCTTGTCACCGCATTCAAAGAAGGTGATTTTGCCGCCGTCATCAGGCTGATTGACACCCATTTCGGGGCGCATAATTACTCCATAAAGGACCTTTTCCGGGATGAACAGCGTCAAATCCTGAATCTCATCATCTCCGGCACGCTTCAGGAGTTTGAGGACAAGTTCATAACCCTCTACGAAAACAGCAAAAGCCTGATGGGATTTCTGCGGGAAACCGGTATGCCGGTACCGCACCGCTTCATTACTACTGCCGAGACAGCGCTCAATCTCAAGCTGCAAAAGATGTTCGCCTCGGAAAATATCGATATTGGCAGCCTCAGGGAGGATATGGACGAGATCAAAAGCTGGAATATTGATGTGGATACTGTGACTCTTGAATTCATCATCCGTCGCAGACTTGAAGGAGCGATGACGGCCCTGCGGGAGGAGCCGGACAGTTCCCCGCTGATTGAGGAGGTTCTCCATCTGGTTGAATCGATAGCGGCTCTCCCGGTTGAGGTGAATCTCTGGCAGACACAGAACATCTATTGGGACATGCTGCAATCCCGTACCGCGGATGTCCTCTCTGACACCGGAGGACCAACCAGCGGGAATACCTGGGGCGAAGCGGTCAGAAATCTGGGGCAACTGCTCTTTTTCAACATTCCCGCTATGCTGACAACGGCAAAGGTAAATAAATGAATGGCAAGGGGCTCAGAATACCGGCAGCAACCTACCGGCTGCAGTTCAATTCCGGTTTCCGCTTCAGCGATGCCGGGGAGATAGTTTCCTATCTTCATCGCCTTGGCATCAGCGACATCTACGCATCACCCTGCTTCAAGGCGAGCGTGGGTAGCCTTCACGGTTACGACGTACTGGACCAGAACAGCCTGAATCCGGAGATCGGCACCGAGGATGAATTCGAGGCGCTGGTCCGTGAATTGAAGAAAAACGGTATGGGGCAGATCCTGGATATCGTCCCTAACCATATGTGCATCGAGGGGCAGGGGAACGCCTTCTGGATGGATGTGCTGGAAAACGGACCAAGCTCACTCTATGCGGGTTTTTTCGATATCGACTGGCACCCGGTCAAAAAAGAGCTGGAAAACAAGATTTTGATTCCGATCCTGGGAGATCAGTACGGTTCAGTGCTCGATAGCGGGGAACTGCGCATCTCCTTTGAAGAAGGGTCTTTTTTTGTGCACTACTGCGATCACAAGCTGCCCATTATTCCGAAGGGGTATAACAATATCCTGACGCTTCGCATCGAAGATCTGGAACGGGACCTGTCATCTGCTGCTCCTCAGTTTCAGGAGCTTATGAGTATCGTAACGGCGCTTGTTCACCTTCCCCCCACCACGGAGCAAAATCCCGAAAGGATCTCGGAACGTTACCGGGAAAAGGAGGTCGTTAAACGGCGGCTCTGGAGCCTCTATCAAAACAGCAGCGCGATCATGGCGTTCATTGACGGTAATGTGGCGACATTCAACGGGACAAAGGGGGACCCGCGAAGTTTCGACCTGCTGGATACGCTTCTTCGTGAACAGGTCTATCGCATTTCCCACTGGCGCGTCGCCACCGAAGAGATCAACTACCGCAGGTTCTTTGACATAAATTCTCTCGGCGCCATCAGGGTGGAGGAGCCGGCCGTTTTCGAGGAAACCCATCGTCTCATCTTCAAGCTTGTGGAGACCGGTATGATCAACGGCTTGCGTATTGATCACGCCGATGGATTGCTGGACCCGGAAGATTATATCAGGCGGCTTCAATCGGGCTGCTTCATCAGGATGTACGGTGGTGCCCTCGAAGAACAGAAGCCTGCGGACAACGAAAATGAGGAGAGTGAAGAAGCGGTACGGGAGAAATATGCCCGGGTTATGGCCGCAGACCCGTCGTACAAGCCGTTCTACATTATTGGAGAAAAAATACTCATCAAGGCCGAGAAGCTGCCGGATGACTGGCAGGTTTTCAGTACGACAGGGTACGATTTTGCCGTCCAAGTAAACGGCCTGTTTGTGGATACTTCGAATGCCCGGACGTTCGAAACACTGTATACGCGCTTCCTGAGTCAACGTATCGATTTTCCGCAGGCTGCCTACGACAAGAAAAAACTCGTCATGCAGGTCTCCATGTCGAGCGAAATCAACACGCTGGGACATTATCTGAACAGAATTTCCGAGCAGAACCGCCATACGCGTGATTTCACCCTTAACAGCCTGATAAGGTCGATCGTGGAGGTGATCGCCTGTTTCCCGGTATACCGGACGTATATAAACAGCTTTGAAATCCCTGAGCGGGACCGCCAGCACATCGAAGCGTCAGTCGGACGGGCAAAACGTCAAAACCCGGCCATCAGCGCATCGGTTTTCGATTTTGTCCGGGACGTTCTGTCGCTCCGCTTCCCTGACGCCATGCTTGACGAACACAAGAAATCATGGCTCGATTTTGTGATGCGCTTTCAGCAGATTACCGGCCCGGTCATGGCCAAGGGGGTCGAAGACACCGCATTTTACCTGTATAATCGGCTTGTTTCGCTGAACGAGGTGGGAGGGAGCCCGGAGCGCTTTGGCATTACCCAGGAGGCATTCCACGGCCAGAATATCGAACGGTGCAAAAGCCGACCGCTGGCAATGCTGGCCACATCAACCCATGATACCAAACGGAGTGAGGATGTCCGGGCCAGGATCAACGTGCTTTCGGAGATCCCTGAACTATGGCGGGTGGGGCTTTCCCGCTGGAGCCGCCTGAATCGCAAACTCAAAATGATAGTCGACGGCAAACCCGTACCGAGCCGTAATGAAGAGTACCTGCTCTATCAGACGCTGGTGGGAACATGGCCTTTCTGCGATCCGGACGAGGACGAGTTTTCAAAATTCCGCATCAGGATCAAGGAGTACATGTTGAAGGCCATGCGGGAGGCCAAGGTTCACACAAGCTGGATCAGCCCGAACTCGCTTCATGAAGACGCGGCGATGTATTTCATTGACACGATCCTGAACGATTCCCGACACAACACCTTCCTGCACGATTTTGCATCATTTCAGAAATTGACCGCAGTCTGCGGAATTTTCAATTCCCTTTCCCAGACCCTCCTCAAGATCACCTCACCGGGAATCCCTGATTTTTACCAGGGGAACGAGT
>JBAQPK010000125.1:0-12236 GCA_049305715.1 Desulfuromonadaceae bacterium
AGACAATATTGTCATTGGGACAGCGGAAGTTGTCGGCAAACGCCTGCCCGGCTGAAAACGCTATTCCGACGGGAAAAACGGCAAAAACCCATTTCATGATTCCTCCTCATGTTTTTCAGCTCTTGTCCGCCGCCGGATTTATTCACACCACATCGGCGTCAGGTGCCAGATTTCCTCGTTATAATTGCTGATTGTCCGGTCGGTGGAAAATTTACCGCTCCGGGCGGTATTGATGATGCTCATGCGGGTCCAGCGTTCGCGGTCCTGATACGCTGCCGCCACGCGTTGCTGGGCATCGATGAAACTGCGGAAATCCGCGGCAACCATCCAGGGATCATGGGGGGAGCAGATCGCGCCTATGATCGGGTCAAAGAGCCCACCCTCAAACAGGTTGAAATGGCCGCAGCGGAGAAGATTCATGACCCTCTGCAGGTCATCGTCATGACCGATGATCGCGTGTGGATCGTATTGCCGGCGCAGCTCATCCACCTCTTCACTCGTCAGCCCGAACATGAAGAAGTTGTCCTCGCCAACCTCCTGGCGGATTTCGATGTTTGCGCCATCAAGCGTGCCAATGGTGACCGCGCCGTTCATCATGAACTTCATGTTGCCGGTTCCGGACGCCTCCTTGCCGGCGGTCGAGAGCTGTTCCGACAGGTCGGTGCCGGGGCAGATGATCTCCATGGCGGTCACGCTGTAGTTGGGGAGAAACGCCACCTTGAGCCTGTCGCCGACCAGCGGGTCGGCATTGACCATCCGGGCCACGTTGTTGACCAGTTTGATGATCAGTTTCGCCATCCCATAACCGGGCGCCGCCTTGCCGCCGATCAGCACGCAGCGATCGGTCCACCCCGCCGTATCGCCCCTCTTGATCCGGTCATAGAGATGGATGACATGCAGTATGTTGAGGAGCTGGCGCTTGTACTCATGGATCCGCTTGACCTGCACATCGAAAAGTGTCCCGGGATTGAAAGCAACGCCGCATTTAGCCTGGACGAGGAGCGACAGGCGCCTCTTGTTGCCCTGCTTGACGTCATGCCAGCGTTCCCGGAACTCAGGGTCATCGGCGAGCGCGGCAATCCCGCCTATCTGCTGCAGGTCGGCCACCCAGCCATCGCCGATCCTTTCGCTCACCAGCCGGCTTAACTCCGGGTTGCAGCGGGCGATCCAGCGGCGCGGGGTCACGCCGTTGGTCTTGTTGTTGAACTTGTGCGGCCAGAGTTCGTAAAAATCGTGGAACAGCCCCTGAACCAGCAGCCGGGAATGCAGGGCGGCAACGCCGTTGACCGAAAAACTCCCGGCAATGGCCAGATACGCCATCCGCACTTGGGGAACAGCCCCCTCTTCAATGATGGACATGCGTCTAATCCGCTCCGTATCACCGGGCCAGCGGCCGGAAACCTCGGCAATGAAGCGGGCATTGATCTCCAGGATGATCTCCAGAATCCGGGGAAGAAGCTGGCCGAACAGCGGCAGAGGCCATTTTTCCAACGCTTCCGGAAGGAGGGTATGGTTGGTGTATGCCATGGTACTGCAGGTGATCCCCCACGCCTGATCCCACCCCATCCCCTGGTCGTCCATCAGAATCCGCATCAGTTCCGGCACGGCGCAGCTCGGATGGGTGTCGTTCAGCTGAAAACAGTTGCCGGTGGAAAAATCGCTGAAATCCCCCTTGCGCACCATCATCCAGCGTTCGACGATATCCTGCAGCGAGGCCGACGCGAGGAAATACTGCTGGCGGAGACGGAGGACCTTGCCGTTTTCGCTGGCATCGTTCGGATAGAGGACCATCGTGATGTTTTCGGCTTCGTTCTTTGTGGCAACCGATTCGGCATAATCGCCGGCGTTGAATTCACCCAGGTCAAAGGCGTCGGTGGCGGCTGCTTTCCAGAGACGCAGGGTGTTGACCGTGCCGTTGCGATAACCGGGAATCGGAATATCGTAGGGAACCGCCAGCACATCCCGGCTGTCTACCCAATGGACTCTAAACTCGCCGGTCTCGGTACGATACTGCTCGGAGCGGCCGCCGAAGCGGACACGCTGGGTATATTCCGGCCGTTCCTGCTCCCAGGGGTTGCCGTCACGCAGCCAGTGGTCCGGCTCCTCTATCTGGCGGCCATCCTCGATGCGCTGGCGGAACATGCCGTATTCATAGCGGATGCCATACCCCATGACCGGCAGCTGCAGGGTGGCGCAGCTGTCCAGAAAGCAGGCCGCCAGGCGCCCGAGCCCCCCGTTGCCCAGTCCCGCATCGATCTCGGCTTCGGCCAGCTCTTCCAGATTGATGCCGAGCTGCTGCATCGCCTCCGTCGCGGCATCGGTAATGCCGAGGTTCAGCATCGCATTGCCGAGCGTCCGCCCCATCAGAAACTCCAGTGACAGGTAATACCCCTGCTTGCAGCGGGATTCGATATAACCGTAGCGGGTCTTCTTCCACCGCTCCATCAACCGGTCACGGACAGTCAGCGCCAGCGCCTTGTAAAAATAACTGAGGGTATGGCAGTATTTATTCTGGCCGAGGCTGTAGGTGAAATAACGCCGGTAATCTTGAACCAGGCCGGGTGAGTCCAGCGGCAGGGGGGGGAGTTCCGACAGGCCGGGCGAGCTGATTTTTGTTCGTTTCTTTCTGTGGACCATTTCTGTTTCCTTCTTCGGTTACGCTTTAAACGATCACCTCATCGGGCAGTTCGTTTGTGTCATCGGCCGCGTGAGGGAAATGCTCCTCGAGTGCCCTGCCCAGCTTTTCGATGACGATGCAGAGTCCGTCAAAGGCGTGGCCCTCCCTGATGCTGCCTGCAAGTTCTCCCGCCAGTGTCTGCCAGAACCGCGGGTCAATCCGCTCATTTATCCCGCGATCACCCAGAATCCACACCTTGTGTTCCAGGATGGAGATAAAGATCAGAATGCCGGTCTCCTCCCTGGTTTGGTAAAGCTTTTTCTCGTAAAACGCGCGAATCGCCCTTTCGCGGACCGCCTCCTCCAGCCGTTTTTTCCCCGCCAGCGCGAGTTTTAAACGCGGAAAGCCGCGCATGCAATAAAGTGCCGGAAACCAGAAGATGATCACGGCCGGAATATATGACCATACCGTAACATGATGCAACGAAACGGCGGCAATAAGGGCGATGAAAGCCGACAGCAGAAGAGCGCCCAGAATTTCGGCCTCCCGATAACTGTCGCTTCCATCCACCACCATGACCGCAATCTCGCCGGACGTTTCGCGTTCGGCCTTGTTAACGAGGATGCTAATCTGCTGCTTTTCAGACTCGCTGAAAAAAATGTCGGCTTTTTTACCTGTCATCTACCAGTCTCCCGATGCTCCACCGCCGCCGAAGCCGCCTCCGCCGCCGGAAAAACCGCCAAAGCCGCCGCCACCAAACGAGCCGCCACCAAACCCTCCACCGATAAACGGCCCGCCGAATCCTCCACCGGAGCCGCGCCCGCCACCGCCGAACAGGAACGTGACCAGAAGGCCGAGGACAAAACCTGCGGCGCCCATAAGCGCCAGGACAAGAATCCCGAGACCCGGAAAGGTTAAAAAGCCGATCAGCGACAGTCCTGCCGCACCGGCGGCGCCACCAAGAAATTTTGAAAATGATCCGAGGAAAACAACCGCTACCAAAAGAAAAACGAGCAGGGTAAAGACCGGTTCGGCGCTCTTTTTACCCTGCTTCAGGTCGCGGGGTTGGGCCTGATACTCCCCCCTGACAACCTGCATGATGGAGGAGACGCCGGCCGTTATGCCGGTGTCGTAATCATTCTTCTTGAAATAGGGGGAAATATCGCCACGGATAATCCTTCCGGACACAAGGTCGGTCAGCACGCCTTCCAGACCGCGCCCCACCTCGATCCTGATCTTGCGCTCCTGCTTTGCAATCAGCAGAATTGCGCCGTTATCCAGCTTTGCCTGCCCGACCCGCCACGCCTCTGCAACCTTGATGGAGTATTCCTCCAGGCTTTCGCCTTCCAGAGAATTAATGGTAAGCACGACAATTTGTGTAGAGTCGCTTCTTTCGAAATCGGCAAGCGCCTGTTCCATCCGCTGCGAGGCACCGGGAGACAGCATGTTCGCGTAGTCGTTCACACGGCCGCGGAGCTGCGGCACTTCAAGCGCAAAAGCCAGATGCGGGAGCAGTATCACCATCAGTATGACGCAGAATGTTTTCATGTTTACCCTGATTCGCATGAATACAGGCCGGTCTAAAACTTCACTTTCGGCGCTGTCTTTGCCCCTTCATCGGCCTTGAACGGCTCTTTGCGTTCCAGATGGAGCAGCAAAGAATTGGTCAGGCTGTTGGGAAATGACCGGATGCTGGAGTTGAAATCCTGTACTGCCTTGTTATAGCGCACCCTCGCCACATTGATCCTGTTTTCCGTCCCCTCAAGCTGATTCTGCAGATCCATGAAGTTCTGGTTGGCCTTGAGATCGGGATAGCGCTCCACCACGACCATCAGACGGGATAGAGAGCCGGAGAGCTGCCCTTGCGCCTCCTGGAATTTTGCCATTGCCTCCGGACTCTTCAGCATATCCTTGGAGAGCTGCATCGAACCGACCTTGGCACGGGCCTCGGTAACAGCCTTCAGGGTCTCGGCCTCGTGCACGGCATATCCCTTAACCACCTCCACCAGATTCGGGATCAGATCAGCTCGTCTCTGGTACGATGCCTCAACATCTCCCCAGGCGGCAAAGACCGCTTCTTCACTGGCCTGCATGCTGTTGTAGCCGCAGCCGCTCATACTGAATACCAAAATCAGGCCAAGCAATAAAAATACATTCCTTTTCATAACTCCTCCTCAAGATTTCTTTGACTTAAATATACGTCCTTATGTCTGTTTGTCACGTTATATCAAAAAATATTATTGAAAAACTTTACACTCTGAAAAATCAGCTCCCCATCTCCCGGAATCGCCCGACCGCCTCCGGAATGGCCTCCTCCCGGATATTGCCGAACGCCAGCCGCAGGTACCCCTCCAGCCCGGGACCGAACACCTCTCCCGGCAGACAGAGGATAGCTGCTTCGTCCACCAGACGTTTCGCCGCCTCGCGGCCGCTGCAGCCATTGAACGGATGGCGCACCCAGGCGAAGAAGGAGCCGCTGGCCGCGATCCGGAACCGGTTGCCCTGACGCATGAATTCGGCGCGGAACAGATCGTGGCGGCGGCTCATCATATCCCGGTTGGCGGCGACCCAGGTGTCGAGGTTCTCAACACCGAACCTGACGGCGTGCTGTGTGATGCGCGGCTGGCAGACAGCCATCGTGTCCTGCGCCTTCAAGGCATGGCCGATGAATTCCCCGGACGCGACGAGCATTCCGGCGCGGTAGCCGGTCAGGGCATAGGTTTTGCCGAACGAGGCGATCTGCACGAAATGGTCCCCCCAGGCCGGGTCGCTGAACAGGTCGTGGGGGCGGAGACCGCCGGGGATAAACTCATTGTAGGTTTCATCCAGAATCAGGGCGATGTTGCGGCGCCGGGCAACTTCGAACAGCTCCCGGATCGTATCCGGCGGGGTAATAGCGCCGGTCGGGTTGCTAGGGGAGACCACCAGGATCGCCCGGGTAGCGGAGGTGATCAGCCTTTCGATCGTGGCGGGGTTCGGAACTCCCCCCTCCGCCTCGACAAAGGGGGCGTACACCCCGCAGATGCCGAGGATGTCGAGGGCCATGGGGTGATCGAAGTAATAGGGGGACTGCACGACGATCTCGTCACCGGCGCGGCAGAGGGTGACCATCGCCAGCCAGAACGCCTGGCTGGCGCCGATCGTCAGACAGAAATTGTCCGGCGACAGCCGCGCACCGTATTTCCTGCCGTAATAGCCGCAGAGCGCCTCACGCACCTCCGGCAGCCCCTCGTCGGGCGAGTACTTCGACAAGAGCGGATCACCCAGCAGCCGGGAGAGGTGCTCCGTCAATTCCGGAGCGGGGGGATAATCCGGCACCGCTTGGCAGAGATCGATCAGCTCCCGGCCGTCATCTGGCCGCGCGGCGGCCCACCGTTTCACCTCGGAAATCGGGGGGAAGTGGACGTTGGCAATCTGCGGTGAAATCATCATTCTCATCTCCATTCTCCTGCAGGTACAAAATTCCGGTCGATTCGACCTGAAATATATCAGAAATCCCCCACCCCGCACGCACAAATTTCCCCTACAAAATTCATATTTTATATTGACACATGCCTTGACCGACGGTATAAGTTCCCTTACCGTGGAAAAAAGTGGAATAACGTGGAAAATAATACCATCGAGACAACTATGTTCAGGGGCATTTTCGAGACAACCGTGGACGCCAAGGGGCGCACCAGCATGCCGGCCAGATTCCGGGAGATCCTCGTCGGGACGCATGGCGACGAGCGCTTTTTCCTGACCAATTCTGTTCCGGTCGATCTGGGTGGCGGCCTGCACAGCTCCGGCCTGCTGATTTTCCCCTACCGGGAATGGTTCGTCTTCGAGGAGAATTTCCGCGTCAGCAAGGGATTCACCTCCGAACAGCGCAAGAGCATCATGCGCACGATCATTTCCCCGGCACAGGAGTGCTGCGCCGACAAGCTGGGACGGTTCCTGATCCCGCCGACGTTTCGCAAGAGCGCGGCCCTCGACCGGGAGGTCCAGTTCGTCGGCACGATGGACAAGATAGAAATCTGGAGCATGAGCGAATGGGACAAGGTCCGCGCCCAGGATGTGAAAAACTTCCCGAGCGGCACTGAAGCAGCCGCGGAGCTTGGTCTCTAGTGGCGGCGTTCCATCATCTTTCAGTTCTGCCGGATGAGGTCATCCGCTTTCTTTTACCTGAGGACGGCAAAACATACCTGGACGGCACGCTGGGCGGCGGCGGCCATGCCTCGTTGATCCTTGAAAAAGCACCGAACGCATTTCTGATCGGCATCGACCGGGATCAGGCAGCGCTGGGCGCGGCAGGAGCGCGACTGGCCGGGTACGGTGGCCAGGTCCGGTTGCTCCATGGCGATTTTGCCGACGTCGCCGAACTCTTGGGCAACCTCGGCATAGCGTCACTGGACGGTTTCATCCTCGACCTAGGAGTTTCATCGCACCAGCTGGATACGAGGGAGCGCGGCTTCAGCTTCCAGCAGGATGCCCCTCTGGACATGAGGATGGACACCAGCAGCGGTGAAACGGCCGCGGATCTGGTGAACGAGCTTCCGGAAGCGGAGCTGGAACGGATTATCGGCGAGTACGGCGAAGAGCGCTGGGCAAAGAGGATCGCGTCATTCATCGTCAAGGAGCGGGCAGAGTCTCTGATAACGACCACCTTCCGTCTGGTGGATATCATCAAGGGAGCGGTCCCCAAGGCCAAGTGGGATGAACGGATCCACCCGGCCACCCGCACCTTTCAGGCGCTCCGCATAGCGGTCAACAGCGAGCTGGAAAGCCTTGATAGGGGGATGCGGTCAGCCCTTGACCTGCTGAAGCCGGGGGGACGAGGGGTCATCATCTCGTTCCACTCGCTGGAAGACCGGATCGTCAAGCACATCTTCCGGGAATATGCCGAAGGGTGCACCTGTCCACGGCAGATGCCGGTCTGTGTCTGCGGCAAGCAGCCGCGGGTGAAGGTTTTGACCGGCCGGCCGGTGACAGCGACGGCTGCGGAAACAGACGAGAATCCGCGGGCGCGCAGCGCCAAGCTGCGGGCAGTAGAGAAATTGTAACCCAAGAATCAACCCCTCCCGGCCTCCCTTATCAGGGGAGGTGCATTAGCTTCCCCCCTGACAAGGGGGGATTGAGGGGGGTTAAGGAGGTCATCATGGCACAGGCACGAACAGATTACACAAAAGTAGCCGCACCGCGCGCCCTTGGCGGGCTGGAAGTAACACCACACCGGATTGACCTGTTTAAATATCTTATGATCTGCATGGTCGTGTTCACGATAGTCTCCGTCTTTCACGTCTGGTCGCGTTTCAAGCTGGTTGACCTCAACCTTGAAATTTCCGAGATCAGCCGCCAGCTGAATGTAGCCGGGCAGGAGCAGAAGCGCCTGAGACTGGAAGCCGCTTCGCTGAAGTCGCCGGCACGCATTGAAGCCATCGCTAAAAACGATCTTGGGATGGCGCTGCCGACCGAGCAGCAGGTCATCCACGTTAAATGAAAGACGAACGGGAAAAATGGGCCAGGGTCCGGATCATCATGATCGGGACTGTTTTCGGCCTGCTGTTCCTGACTGTAGTCGGACGCGCGTTCTATCTCCAGATTCTCCAGCACGAAAACCTAGTTAAAAAAGCTGACAAACAGCATCGGCATAGGGTCGATCTTACCCCTGCCCGCGGCAGCATCCTTGATCGCAACGGCACTACACTGGCCGAATCGATCCACATGGATTCCTGTTATGCCGAACCACGCCGCATCAAGGATGTTGGCGGTACCGCCGGGGTACTGGCGCCGATTCTAGGCATCCCGAAGGGTGAGTTGGCCGCCAAACTTTCCGTCAACAAGTCGTTCATCTGGGTTGAGCGCTGGCTGGCGCCGGAAGTCGCGACCCGCGTCAGGAACATGAAGCTGCCCGGCATCGGGTTTGCGCCGGAATCCAAGCGGTTTTACCCCAACATGGAGATTGCCGCACACGTGGTCGGCTTTACGGGGCGCGATCCTAACGGCCTGGAGGGGATCGAGCTTAAATACGACAGCACCATTCTGGGCAATACCGGATATATGATAACGGAGCGGGACGCGCTCGGCAGGAATATCGCGGTAATGAATACCGTCATCAAGGATTCATCTCCCGGCAAAAGCGTTGTCCTGACCCTTGACAAGACCATTCAGTTTATCGCCGAAAAAGAGCTGGCCAAGGCCGTGATGGAAAGCAATGCGAAGGGGGGGATGGCGCTGGTGATGGAGTCGGACACCGGCAAGGTTCTGGCCATGGCCAACTACCCCACGTTTAACCCGAATGCCTATTCGCGCTACTCACTTTCCCATTTGCGCAATCATGTGGTGGTAGACAGCTTTGAACCCGGTTCAACCTTCAAGGTTTTCACCATCGCCGCAGCGCTCGATTCAGGAAAAATCAAGTCAACTGATATGTATAACTGTGAAAACGGCACCTACCGGGTAGCCGACCGGATCATCCACGACGATCATCCTCAATCGCGGCTGACCGTTTCCGAGATCATAAAGTATTCAAGCAATATCGGTTCGGCAAAGATCGGGTTCAAGGTGGGGGAGGATACGCTGTCATCCTACCTGCGCAATTTCGGTTTCGGCAGCCGCACCGGCATTGACCTGCCGGGTGAATCGCCCGGGAATCTGAAACGGCACTGGTACGGGATCGATCTTGCGACAATTTCCTTTGGGCAGGGGGTTTCCCTGTCGGCGGTGCAGCTGGTGTCGGCCCTTTCGGCCATCGCCAACGGCGGCAATCTGATGAGGCCGTACCTGGTGGAGCAGATTCTCGACGACAACGGGACCGTAACGCAGAAATTTGAACCGCAGGTCGTACGCCGGGTCATCTCCCCCGAAACCGCGCAAAAAATGACGAAAATGATGGAGACGGTCACCGGCAACGGCGGCACCGGCACAAAAGCTGCTCTGGACGGCTACCGCGTGGCCGGGAAAACGGGAACGGCACAGAAGGTAGATCCGGTCACCCGCTCCTACTCTCCCTCGAAGCGCATCGGCTCTTTTGTCGGTTTTGTCCCGGCCGACAAGCCGAAATTGACGATCGCGGTAATTATCGATGAACCGCAAGGGATCAAATACGGAGGCGTTGTCGCCGCTCCCGCATTCCGGGAAATCGCTCAAAACTCGCTGGCATACCTTAAAATCCAGCCGAACGGGCCGGCAACGGCTGTAGTAAAACCGGCTGAGCCCACGGTCGCCGCGACCCCGCCCGTTGAATCACTGTCTGATGGTAGCGTTCAGGAGAGCGCCGTTGGGGGTGAAGTCATGCCGGATTTTCACGGGATGAGTATGCGCCGGGTCATGCAGGTTATGGAGAAACGCGGCATCAACATACGGCTGATGGGAAGCGGGCGGGCATCCGAACAAAGTCCCCCCCCGGGTCATAAGATCCGGGAAGTCAACGAAGTCTGGATAAAGTTTACCCCTTCAGCATGATGCTGAAATCGCCTGCCGGTCACCCGGCAGGTTTTACCGTTTTTAGCAACTTGGAAATTTACTTTCTGCAGTTGTTTAGTACGGTAGAAATTATTTTTGTGGTATTTTGCAGAAATAATTTAGTGATGAGTTCTTATCCCGTTTATCGGGGCCGGCAAAAAATGAATTTCGTTAACGCACTTATCCTGTTTGTCAGGGTTAAGGAGAACGCATGACGCTACGTGAGCTGCTCGAAAAACTGCCTGATACAGAGAGTCACGGTGACACGTCCGTCCAGATCAGCGCCCTGACCTGCGACTCGCGGGCTGTCCAGCCGGGAGCGCTTTTTTTCGCGCTGCACGGCGCACTGGCTGATGGACACCGCTATATCGGGCAGGCCATAGCCGCGGGAGCAGCGGCGGTGGTTCTTGAGGACACGGCATCCGCTCCGGCCGGGACCCCCTGGGCCAGGGTGCCTGACGGTCGCGCCGCCATGGGGCGCCTTTCGGCACACTTCAACGGCGATCCGACCGCTTCAAAGCCGTTGATCGGCATCACCGGCACCAACGGCAAGACGACAACAACCTATCTGGTCGAGGCGGTTCTGGCTGCGGCAGGCAAATCCGCGGCGGTACTCGGTACGATCAGTTACCGTTTCGGTGAGACGATCATCGGGGCATCGCACACCACCCCGGAATCAACCGAACTGCAGCGTGCATTCCGGCAGCTGTCGGACGCCGGTGCGCAGGCCTTCGTAATGGAAGTATCCTCACACGCACTGGAGCAGAAACGGGTCGATGGCTGCCACTTTGACGTCGGTGTTTTCAGCAACCTGACCCGGGACCATCTCGATTACCACGTCACAATGGAAAGCTATCTGGAGGCAAAAAGCCGGCTTTTCAGCGAACTGCTCAGACCGTCGCAGGAAAAGCCGTACCGCCGGGCGGTCGTCAACATGGATGATCCCTACGGTGCGGAGATCGCCCGGCGCAGCGCGTGTCCGGTGATCACCTTCGGAATCAAGGATAAGTGCGATGTGCACCCGGCAGATATCACCTCATCGGTCAGCGGCATCAGTGCTACCATGGTCACACCCGCGGGTGAATTTCAGTTTTCATCACGCCTCCTGGGACGCTTTAATCTTTCCAATATCCTGGCCGCTGCCGCAGCCGGAATAGCCCTCGACCTGCCGCTTCCGGCGATAAAGCAGGGCATTGAAAATCACTCAACCGTTCCCGGTCGCATGGAGCGAGTGGAAAACGGCTGCGGAGTCACCTGTCTCGTTGATTACGCCCATACGGGAGACGCCCTGGAGAATGTCCTGGCAACGCTGAAGGAAATCGCCACCGGAAGAATCATCACCCTGTTCGGATGCGGCGGAGATCGCGACAACGGCAAACGTCCGATCATGGGAAGGATCGCCGCCGGCATGAGCGATCTGTGTATCGTCACCTCCGACAACCCCCGCACCGAGGACCCCTCCGGCATCCTGATGCAGATCAGAGCCGGCATAACTCCGCTGGCCCTCCGCGAATACCGGCAGGATGAACTGAGCGGCGGTTTCACGGAAAAGGGTTTTACCGTCCTGGAAAACCGCCATGAGGCGATCCGTCTGGCGGTCAGCCTGGCCCGTCCCGGCGACATACTCCTGCTGGCCGGCAAGGGGCACGAGGATTATCAAATCATCGGCACCGTCAAGCATCATTTTGATGACCGGGAAGAAGCAGCGGCAGCCTTTGTGGAGAAAGTGGCCTGATGTTCACCATCAACGAAATAGCCCTCGCCACGGGAGGCCGGATCGTCGGCCTTGCCACCGGAGAGGTAACGGCGGTATCAACCGATTCACGGAGTGTCGCCCCCGGCCAGCTGTTCGTGCCGCTGCGCGGTGAGCGCTTCGATGGGCACACATTCATTCAGGACGTTGCAGAAAAGGGGATCACCGTCGTGATGGCCGAGGAGGGGTGGCTGAAAGGTCACCCAATCCCCGGCTCAATCACCTGCATCGCGGTCAAGAACAGCCTGCGCGGGCTAGGCGACCTGGCGGCGGCGTGGCGGCGGCGCTTTGATATCCCGATAATCGCGGTTACCGGCAGCAACGGCAAAACGACGGCCAAGGAGATGCTGGGCTCAATTCTGGCGCTGACCGGGCCGGGTCTCAAAACGTCCGGCAATCTCAACAACCTGATCGGCCTGCCGC
>JBAQPK010000126.1:0-8804 GCA_049305715.1 Desulfuromonadaceae bacterium
CGCGGCGGCGTCAATTGCGCGGCGGGTCTCGGCGGCGTCCATTTTCGGAACGGTGCCGAGGGTCTCCCCCGTGGCCGGATTGGTGACAGCCGACGTTTCATGCCGGTCGGCATCGCACCAGCCGCCGGCCAGATAGCACTGTTGTTTCAGCAGGGTGGGATCTCTCAGTGGCAACATGCGTGATTCCTCCAGTTAGTTTCTTATGACGGGAGTCATTATAAAACATGAGCAAAATATACAGTAAAAAATAACTCACGCAAAGACGTAAAGAGTCAAAAAGCCTTTTCGTTGCGCCTTTGCGTTAAATGCTATATGCGCGGAAGCTGTAAGGATCGCGTGGAGTAAAAAAGACGTTCATTTTTTTTAGAAAATGGGTTATTGTTCAAAAGTTAATGATAAGCACC
The DNA here is from genome assembly GCA_049305715.1 of Desulfuromonadaceae bacterium. Taxonomy (GTDB): domain Bacteria; phylum Desulfobacterota; class Desulfuromonadia; order Geobacterales; family Pseudopelobacteraceae; genus JACRCG01. The sequence goes on from JBAQPK010000126.1 coordinate 405, forward strand.
CGATATGTTGCAGCGTATACTTCACGAAAGTCTGGAGATTCCATTGGCACCTACTGAACGAAGCTTTGTTACTGACGTCTGGGATTTTTTCTGTTCTCTTAAGCTAACCCTCTTTCTGCTGATTTCACTGGCTTTGACATCGATAATCGGCACAGTTTTGCCGCAGGGGGCGCTGCCCCCCGAGTATGTCGCCCAGATCAGCCCTACCAAGCTGCAAATATACTCCAAACTCGGTTTCTTCGACATGTACCACTCCTGGTGGTTCATTGCCCTGCTCTACGTATTCAGTCTGAATCTGATTTCCTGTTCTATCAAGCGTCTGCCCCATGTATTCAAGTTTATCAGCGAGCCGGCTCTCGTACTGGGGGAGGGACAGCGTAACTCTTTTTCGTTAAAGAAAGAGCTCTCTTTTTCCGGCTCAATCGAAAAGGGGAAGGAGCGGCTGGCCGCTTTCCTCGGGAAAGAGTTTTCGACGCCAGTGATCACCGAACACCATGGAGAATACCATCTTTTTGCGCAAAAAACAGCATGGTGCCGCCTGGGTGTCTATGTCGTTCACCTCAGCATACTGGTTATCTTTGTGGGTGCTATCATCGGCTCTCTGGCCGGATACAAGGGGTATGTCGCCATTGTTGAAGGAACCAGCGTCAACGCTTTTGAAAGGAGTAACGGCCAGCAGATGCCGCTCGGGTTCGAAGTCCTCTGCGAAAAATTCAACGTGGAATTCTACAATTCCGGGGCCCCCAAGGAATTCAGGAGTACGTTGACGATTCTGGAAAACGGCAAACCGGTGCCCGGCTATTCACAGGTGAAAGTTATCGTCAACGAGCCTCTGACCTACAAGGGGATCACCTTTTATCAGTCCAGCTATGGCCAGGCGAGTGAAGGGAGCGAACATTATATTTCCGTGACTCCGCGAAATGGCGGCACGACTGAAAAAATCACTGTTACTCAGGGTGATGCCGTTACCCTGAAGGACGGCACGACCTTCAAACTGCTTGAAGCAACGCAGGAGGTGCGCCAGTTCGCCCCCGGCTTCACCGGTCCGGCGGCCCGCATCGAAGTGACTCCGAAGGGGGCCGCGCCGCAGACCTTCATCGCGTTCAAGGATTTCCCCGAGGTGAATGCCCAGCGGGGTGATGCCCTGATCTTCGGCTATGAAGGAACGAACGCCAAGCAGTATACCGGTCTGCAGGTCGCCAAAGATCCGGGCGTCTGGGTTGTCTGGCTCGGATGCACCCTGATGGTGATCGGCATTATCATCGCTTTTTTCATGTCGCACAAGCGGATCTGGGTGATCGTATCAAAAGGTCACGCCCGTGTGTATGGCAATGCCAGTAAAAACCAGGCTGCATTTCAGATGCAGTTCGAAGACCTTTCTGAAAAATTTCAGGAACTAAAAATCTAACGGAGGGCATCTACTTATGACCAGCTCCATGCTTTTTAATGTTACAACCTTCGCATATTTGATCTCAACCATTGTTTTCTTTGCGTTTCTGGCCAGCAAGAACAGGTCGGTCGGCTTGGCCGGCAGTTTCATCGCCTATGCCGGTCTAGCCGTTCAAACGGTGGCCGTCGGACTCCGCTGGAAAGAATCCTACGACATGGGGGTCGGGCATGCTCCGATGTCCAACCTGTATGAATCGATCGTCTTCTTTTCCTGGACGATTGTTCTGCTGTTTGCCTACATCGACGTCCGTTATAAATACCGGGTTATCGGAGCATTTGTCATGCCGTTTGCGCTGCTGGGGATGGCCTGGGCACAGCTTGGCATGAATACCGGCATAGAGCCGCTCGTTCCGGCGCTGCAGAGCAACTGGCTGCTGTACCACGTCATTACCTGCTTCCTCGGCTATGCCGCCTTTGCCGTCGCCTGCGGAATATCAATCATGTACCTCGTTAAAACTGCCATTGAGGGTAACAATACGTCTGCATCGGCAGGCGGATTGATGTCCCTGTTCCCCCCCCTGAAAGTACTGGATGACCTCAACTACCGCTCGATCATGATCGGCTTTCCGCTCCTGACGCTCGGCATCATTACCGGCGCCGCCTGGGCCAACTATGCCTGGGGCACCTACTGGAGCTGGGATCCCAAGGAAACATGGTCGCTGATCGTCTGGTTTGTCTACGCAGCTTTTCTGCACGCCCGCATCACCAAAGGGTGGGTCGGAAAACGCGCCGCCTGGCTCTCGGTCATCGGTTTTGCCGCCACTATCTTCTGCTATCTGGGCGTCAATCTGTTCCTCTCCGGTCTGCACAGTTACGGAAAATAGTTTACAGGCACCCTTCTCCGCTCCCTTCAGGCCCAGAGGGTCCTTGTCAGGAATGAGCTTTATCCCCCCAAAATGAGAGGGATGGGGATGAGGAGGGGGCAGAAGGGTGCATCCCCGCATGAACGTTTCTTTCAACAACATCATCTGCTTGTGCGTTGCAATCCTGACGGGATGTGCCGGCATATCCCTTGTTGTCAAAGGGCGTACCGCGGAGGCTGCCGGCGGGGGTAATTGCGCCTGTCACCCCCGCAAAGACGAAAAGGCCGTGGTTCATTCTCCCGTCAAAAGCGGCGACTGCCCGTCATGCCATAAACCGTCGGGACAAAAACATCCCAAATTCAAGAAAGAGGCTTTCCTGTTGACGGACAATGGAAAAGCCGGGCTGTGTGCTGAATGTCATGAGCGCAAGGACACCAAAAAAAACGTGCATGCCCCCGTTGCCGCCGGTGACTGTCTCGATTGCCATGATCCGCACCAGAGCGATAACAGGTTTCAGTTGAAAGAGGGGGGGGCGGCTCTCTGTTACATGTGCCACGATAAAAGCAGGTTTGGCAGCCCGTTTCCCCACCAGCCGGTTGCAGAGGGGAAGTGCTTGAACTGTCATGATCCGCACCAGTCCGATCATAAATACATGCTCAAGGCCGGAGGCGCCGATCTCTGTGTGACCTGCCATAGAAAAGCCGAATTCTCCGGTAAAATCGTCCATGGGCCGGTTGAAACAGGTGACTGCGCGTCGTGTCATACCGCGCATGGAACACCGCAGCATCACCTGTTAAAGCGGGTAGTTCCCACTGAAATGTATCAATCATTCGACAAATCAAACTTTGCACTCTGCTTTGGTTGTCATAATGATACACTTGCCGACAGTCTGCGCACCGATTCGGAAACAAACTTCCGGAACGGCATGATCAATCTCCATTATCTGCATGTCAATAAAACCACGAAAGGGCGCTCGTGCAAAGCTTGCCACGACCCGCACGCGGCAGGTCAGCCCAGCCTGATATCCTCCAGAATTCGCGGTTTTGGCCGCTGGCGGATACCGATTCGCTACACCAGGACGAGAGCCGGCGGCACCTGCGTCGTCGGCTGTCACAAACCAAAATCATATGACCGGATCAATCCGGTGCAGAATCCGTAGGGAGAGTCCGTGCTGAAGCGGTTGTTGATATATATTTCAGTTATAGTACCTATCCTTGCGCCTGCTGCCTGGGGGGCGATCAATTTTATCTATCCGTCTCCGAACTCCGCGGTCACTTCTTCGGGTCACCTGATCTTCAAGCTCAATCAATCGGAAATTTCGTCGCTCCGCATTACACATAACGGGCTTGCAGGTGATCCGGTCGATGTCGGGTCTCCGGAGTATCGTAAGTTGTTTCAGGATATCTTTATAGCCCAGTCGTTATGGGATCCGGGGGTTAACAAACTCGTTATCGATCTGTTTAACGGCGGCCAGAAGATCGAATCCGCGCCCCTCACGGTTTTTTATGCTCCTGCCGACGGTGGCCAGAAGATTCTGCCGGAATATACCCCCGTGACCATGCATCGACCCGAAAAAGAGCGTTTCTGCAGCTCATGTCATGTTATGAACCCGACATCGGTGCAGATGAACAGCAGCAATGAAAAAGGCAACCCCTGCTTTGCCTGCCACAAGAGAATACTGGCAGTAAAATACGTGCATGGACCAGCCGGCACGTATTCCTGCGGCTACTGCCACTCCAGCAGCGGGACTCCGAAGCACTCCGTCCCCAAGCGTGGTGCGGCACTCTGCTATGAATGCCATTCCGATATGGAGGTACAGCTCAAAAAAAAGAAATTCCTGCATGGCCCGGTCGAGGCGGGGATGTGCGAAGCCTGTCACGACCCCCACGGCAGCCAGAATGAGTCGCAGCTGCTCAAGCCGATTAACGATCTCTGTCTGTCATGCCATGGGCATATAGGTAACCAGCTTCACGTCCTCCGGATACCGAGCGGCGGAGGTCACCCGCTCTCGGGAAAGCCGGACCCTGCGAAAAAGGGAAGCGGCAGGGAAATGAGTTGTATCTCCTGCCACAGCCCTCATGGAGGTACAGTCCGGTATTTCTTCGTTAATAATTCGGAGGATCGTATGGTATTATGCTCGATGTGCCATAACATGTAGCATCCATAACCTGCTGATTTATCCACGTTCTTTGTATCATTAACATATTCGGTCAGGATTCCAGTATGAGTATATTTCAAAAATATTTCCCGTGGCGCCTTGCCCTGATAAACAGGATAGGGATGATAATGGACTCGTGCTCTGTTCAAAAAAGGCAGCTGCTTTTTGCCGGCGTACTTATTACCAGTATCATGGCGGGGTGTTCACCCGCCGTCGTTGTGGAGCGGGAACGTTATTTCTGGCCGTCACCGCCGAATCCCCCGCGAATTGAATGGTTGGGTTTGTACCAAAGTCAGCTCGATTTGAAAATGACTTCGTTCCGGCGTATCAAAGCGGCCATTGCTGGCGAGGATGCCCCGATTGCGCTCAAAAAACCGTCCGACGTTCGCTCTGACGCGGTGTTGGATAAACTATATGTTTCCGACACGGAAGCATCCTGCGTCTATGTGTTTGACCTGAAGCAGGGCGAACTCCGCATGCTTTCCACGTCCGGTTCCGGCCTTCCTGAACGGATTACCCCGATTAGTCTTGCTACCGACAGAAATAGTAACCTGTATGTTCTTGAGCCCCGCTTTAAAAAGATTCTTGTGTTTAACTCTTCCGAAAAATATATCCGTACCATAGATCTCATGAAGACCAGCCGGCGGCCGGTGGCCCTTGCCATTGATAAGAACAGGGAACGCCTGTACGTTTCTGACGTCCAGCTGAACAAAATCTTTGTTTTTAATCTAAACGGGGTTAAGCTTTTTGATTTCGGTACCCCCGGCAGTGGTGAAGGGGAGTTTAACAGGCCGGTGAGTATCGCCATCGCTTCCAATGGCGACATCATCATTGCAGATGCTTTTAATGCCCGTGTCCAGATTTTTAGCGAATCCGGTGTGTTCCGAAACGCATTTGGGAAGCGAGGAGAAAACGCAGGAAATTTTCAGATGATCAAGGCCGTTGCCGTGGATCAGGATGATAATGTCTATGCAGTTGACAGCCGCTCTCATTCGGTCAGTATATTTACTCATAGAGGTGAGCTGTTGACCGTGCTTGGTGGCTTCTATGCGGTATCAAAATCAGGAAAAGTAGCGCCCGGCGGTTTTTCTCTGCCCATGGGTATCGATATCGATGCACGTGGCAGGATATTTGTCGTCGATCAGCAAAATGCCAGGGTCCAGGCTTTTCAGTATCTTTCCGAAACACCTGCTCCGTCACCGCCTTAGACGGCCTGGTACAGTTTTGCCGGACACAAAACAAACGACCCTCAGCCGCTCCATTATTCGTGTGCGTGACGCCTCGGCTTATTAATGAAGCATCTGCCCTTCCTATGAAATATATGCACTACAGAAGATCAAAAATAACATGTTAAATAACCATGCTAATGAAGCTATTTGGCAGTAGTCGGATGGAGCCGGATCGTGACGGCATACCGTTGGTGGAAGTCTTTATGCGGGATCGCGGCTTGTTTTAAAAGTAGTTGTATTGGCTCGAATCTTGCTTTGTTTCTCTGCGCAATTAATTTACTACGGTACTGGTAAAGCCCACATATAATGAACAGGACCCATCACATATTTTTCTTCACAATCATCCTCTCACTGTCTCTGACAAGTGTCGTTCTGCTGCCGTCCAGGGCTTTGTGCCGCTTGAGCGGTGAAGCAGATCTCCACTATACCGAATATGACTCCAGTTCCAAAAATCAAAGCTATTCCGGCAGCTCTTTTGCTCATCGTTACTCTATCCTGTATGATACCGCCGGTACTCTTGCCGATGGGCGCCTGGGCAAGTATGAGCTGTCGTTGGGATACGAGTGGCTTGCGTACGATACCACCGAAAAACAGAGCGGCTCCTCCAAAACAAGATCACATGAAACAAGAGATCATTTCAATTACCGTGGTGACGTGATCCTGAACCCGAAAGAGCTTCCCTTAAGATTGCACCTCTACAGTTTAGATCCAACCAGGAGTACTTTCAGCATGAATGAGAGTAGTGATCCCCTGTTCAACATGGGGGGCCCTTCGGTTTCCACTGCTACAAGCGCATCAGGGTCCAATTTGGGTGGTTATACGCACGTGGCGCCCAATCTTATAAACGGCATTGACAACGGTATCCATGTTACTAACGGTGCAACGCTCGTTATGGGTGTTAAAAACGGCATGACGAATGGTTATAATGAAGTACTCCGCCATTTCCCGATGTTGATGCTCGACTATAAAGACCAGATTGACAAGGATCTGCACAGAACCAATCCGGTGGACACCCGCCTGTCGCGGCTGGCCTTTGTCAGTCTTAACAAAAAGGATAACTGGTTTCATTACCGCTATGTAACCTATGATGATAAAATTGACAGTTCCAATAATTTTTCCGAAACCCAGTATCAGCTCGGCACGGTTGATCACCAGCTTCAGCGCCGGTGGATAGATTTTACCAACTGGCTGAATGTCTCGGTTGATGGCCAGTTTACCCGGCACATGAATGCACGAACAATAGAAAACTTCGATGAGATCAGTCTTAATTTATTTGGGAGAGCCAGCAGACAGTCCTGGGAGATGCGCACGTACAATAACTTTACCAGACTCAATGAATTAACCGCTGGCAAAATTACCTACTCGACGACGCTGCCGGTTTATGCCAACGGCATCATCAGTCCTACCGCAGGGTGGAGCGCCTACGCAAAATATGACAATAGTCACACGACTACGGGGGATTCTTTTACAACAACTACCGGAGGTTATTCCATTGATTCCTTCCGTAGGTCTCCCTTCACCCTTACTCAGGGTTTAACCGTTGAACAGGTTTCCGTTTCATCCGGCAAAGATGCTCTTATTCTGACGGGAAATATCGGCACAGCCAGCACGTTGCTGTATTCGAAGAAGGTGTCATTGCAAGCGCGCTATGATATTCGAAACTATCGCACCGGCTTGGACGACGGCACAACGAACAACTTCCTCGACCAGGAAATTAAAGCCACTGTCAGGTACCAACCGACAAATCAGCTGAACATAATTGCGCAGCAGAATGTGCGCCTTACGTCCGGTTCGCAGGCATCGCTTTCCAGCCCGATTGAAGGCGCTGAAATCAATAGTGTCGTCTATCAAGAAAATGGCGCAAGTTTACGCAATTCCGGTGGCTCAGGCTATCAGTCAATCACGGACCTGAGGGTTGATTGGTCGGCCGCTCCGCGCCTGCGGTTCGGTATGTCCGGATCGGAGAACATTTATGTTCCGAATTCCGGTGAGCGCGAAACTATGAGCAAATTGACCGCTACGCTGGATTATAATGGCAGTAATCTTAAAATATCCAGTAACAACATTTATACCAACGGAGATATCTACAACAGCGACGCGTCACGCTCGTTCAGCAGCACAAATAGTGCAAGCGTAATATTTAACCGGAGTCTTGACGCAAGGGTAGGTCTGTCCTATTTAAAAACATATGCTGCTAACGGTTCGGAGTCCACATTCGTTGCGGATCAGTCGCTTAATTACAGATACAACGCGAATAACGGGTCCATGAGGAGTCTTTTTGAAATAAATGAGTCATTTGCATCTATTCAGGAAGTGAATGTGGATGGGGGTATAAAAAAATCGGGACGTCATAATACACTCCAGCTGGTGGCTAAATATTTTCCCATACGTCAATTGATGATTGCCGGCGGGGGAAAATATTATTTTTTAAATAGCGGTGAAAACGGCGCAATCAATTATTATGGTTCTATTACCTTGGGTTTTCGTCTTTTGGTTGCCAGCATTGACTACACCTACGGTAAAAACAAGGCGGATGGCAGGGTCGAAAAGAGGATTTCGGCTAACCTGAAAAAAATATTCTGATTGTTGAACAGGGGATAATCAATCGTACGGCGACGCGAAGACGCAGGGGAAAACCCGGCGTCTTTTTTTATTGCATGCCGCCATTTTACACTGTTGTTGCATTGTTTTTGCCCCTTGGCGCCCTTGTGCCAAAGGACTGAGTTATTGGGAAAAAACTGCATATGGTGATCTTCTGTAT
>JBAQPK010000127.1:0-5460 GCA_049305715.1 Desulfuromonadaceae bacterium
GATATAGCCAGTTTCAAGCACAAGATGTGGTTTTGTACTGATGCTGACATATGGGGACCTGATGTGGAAAGATACACAGAGTTGTTTCGCGAGATGTCAAACGCTCTGCCCGATATCTACTGGGTAGGAGAGGGGAGTATCGCCTCGGTTCAGCACCCCAAGGGGGGCGAAATGCTGAAGTGGGCGCGCAGATCAGGGCTTATGCAGGTTTGGGTCGGGTGGGAGAGCTTCAGTGATGAAATACTGAAGGAGTACGGTGCAACCGGGAAGATGCTGTCGAAGAGAGAAGATGCACTTAAGATGATAAGGGATCACGGCATAGACGTTGTCCTTTTCATGATGCTGGGTTCAAAAAACGAGCATCTCGACGAATACCAACGGGTAATCGAAGTTTGTGACAGGTTGGCAATTACACCACACCCGGTGATGGTTGTGCCATACCCGGGAACCGTACTGTATGAAGAGCTGAAAGATGACGTGATATGTTTTGGCGATTGGGATTATTATGATGGCATGCATTGCATTGTCAGCCAGTTAAACGGGGATAACAAAAAGCATGAAGCAGCTCTGAAACAGTTGTGGGTAGATTCGTTCACGTATCCGAGAATTCTGAAAAGATTGAGTCATATACCACTCAAGGGATTTCCTTCTGCGCATATTGCATCGGCCATCGTGCAGAATGCGTTAAGAAAGGCTTTCCGTGAATATGTTGAGCTTCATTAGCGGGTTTGAGGTTGGGCGCCAGCAGGTGAGACAGAGTTAGGTCAATTATTTTGTTGATGGATACGGGATACTTTATCAAATAGTTCCTGATAGGTCTTATTGCCGGGGCTTAAGTTGAGTGCTTTTTTGAGATTCTTAAAGGCTTCATCAAGCCTGCCCTGTTTTATATAAATCAAGCCAAGATTATAATATGCTCCCGTAAAAATTGAATTTCTGGATAATACAGCTATAAATTCTTTCTCCGCATCACTCAAGTGGCCATTCCCGGCATAGATCAAGCCAAGATGGTAGCGAGTCTCGACAGCATTGGGTTCGAATCCCAGAGCCTCTTTCAAGAGGCTTTCCGCTTTGCCCAGTTTCCCCTGCTGTATGTACAACAAGGCAAGGTTGTTATATAAGGTTACATTGCCTTGTTTGAGATTTAAGGCTCTTCTGAACAGTTCCTCCGCCTCGTCAGATCTCCTCTGGTTCAAATAGATCAGACCCAAGTTGTTGTAGGGTTCTGCCTTATAGGGGTTGATCTCAAGGCTTTTTTTGTATTCTCTTTCTGCACCATTGATTTTACCCTGCATGTCGAATACAAGGGCGAGATTGTAGTGCGCCATCGCAAAGTGCGGCTTTAGTCGTAATGCCTCTAGAAAATGTGGTACTGCAGCCTTACTCTTCCCCTCCGCCATCAACGCAGCACCAAGCATGTTGTGCGCAAAAGGGTTTTCCCCGGTCACATCGACTGTGTGCTGAAAGAGAGCAGCGCTGCTGTGCCAGAATCCTGCCTGTCGCCACGTCCCCAAGGAAAGTGCAAATATGATGGTGATTGCCATCAAAACCCTTATCTCTTTGCGAAGGTGCAGACGCGCAGTCAAGTCCGCCGTGCCCCAGCTCACGGCGATGAAAAGGCCAATCAGGGGGACGTAGGTATAACGATCCGCCATTCCCTGCGCACCGATCCGCACGATGCCGATAACCGGCACGAGCGTAACCAGATACCATAACCATCCGGACAAGAGATATGGACAACGGCGGCGGAACCGGAATGTCAGAAGCATTATCATCAAAAGAAAGAAAGCTGCGCCAGCTACCTTCCATAAGGAGAGGGCCGTCCCGGGATGTGGATAAAAAATACCCAGGTGTGCAGGCCAAAACATTTTGCCGATGTAGCGCACGTAAGAAACAAGAGCATTGGCTGCGTTGACAGGCAAGGAATAGGTATCGATTGGTGTTACCGCTCCACCGCTTTTCTGGGCGAGATAGGTAATAATGCAGGAAATTACAGATAACCCCAGGAGAGGGAGCTTCTCGATAATGCTGCGTAGAAAAGATATTTGAGTGTATTGGCATGCACGAGCAGCATCACTGTTTTTTTTCGTCAAAACACGTTCGAGCGGCCAGTAGTCGAGAATCATCAGCACAAACGGCAAGGTAACCAGCATCGGCTTTGCCATGAGCCCACATGCAAAAAGCAGCAATAACAGCAGGAAGTTTGGAACTCCAGGTTTTTTCACATAACGAAGGTATGCAAGCATCGTCAACATCCAGAAGTACGTGCTCAGTACATCTTTGCGCTCTGCCGACCAAGCCACCGATTCGACGTGGAGCGGATGCAAGGCGAAGAGCGCGGCAACGAAAACGCTCTCCCATCTCTTTCCGGTCATCCGGTTGAGCACCAGCAGAAGCAATAGTGTGTTACTTGCGTGCAACAGGAGGCTTACTAGATGGTGTCGTCCGGCATTTAACCCGAAAAGTTCCACATCCAGCATGTGCGAAATCCAGGTCAGGGGATGCCAGTTTGCTTCATGGACGGTAGTAAAAGCCCAGCGCACCCCTTCCCATGTTAATCCTGCCTGAATATGGATATTCTCGGTTATGTAGCTCGGATCATCGTAGTTTATGAACTGGTGGCTTGTTATTTGGTAGTATACGGCTGTTATCAATCCAAGCAAAACAATGCTGATCGCAATGTCGTATGATATTTTGGATAATTTAAACATTTGCCCCCGGAGCTCCCGCTTTGAGATGGATTTCGACAGTGAAACACTTTATCGAACTTTGATGAATGAAAACCTAACATAACTGACTTGAAAGGTAAGCCAAATATTTATTTTAGAGAGGTGTCCCGGGAAATAGCACTTTTCTCTCTCTTTCTCCGAATAAAAAGTTGCTAGACATTCTTTATAAGACTGAAAAAGTCTTGTTGTGCCCAACGTTGATTTATGCGATATTAAAAAAAATCCTATTTATGCAAAGTGCTTAGATTATGAAAATAACGTTAATCTCCCCCCCCTTCGGCGAAAAGGGGCAGAAGTCAAAAGGCCTGCCCATCGCCCCGCCGGTGCTGGAATATCTTGCCGGTCTGACCCTGCAGCTCCGCCCCGATGTTGAACTTCAGCTGATCGACGCCAACAAGGATGAGTTTACGCTGGATGAGCTGGATGCCGATCTGATCGGTTTTACGGTGCTGACTCCCCAGGCGCCTTGGGTGTATCGAACTGCTGACCGCCTGCGGGAGATGGGGAGGCAGGTGCTGCTGGGCGGCATCCACGTTACGGCCTTGCCGGAAGAGGCGGCGCGTCATGCCGATGCGATCGTGCTGGGCGAGGCCGAGGAAATCTGGAAGGGGCTTCTGGACGATGCGGAACAGAGACGGCTGAAGCCGGTCTACCAGGGTGGTTTCCCCGAGTTGAACGGGCTCCCGCGGCCGGTCACCACCCTGTGGCAGAGTAACTATGTCTACGGTTATTTCCAGACTTCGCGCGGTTGTCCGCACCGCTGCAGTTTCTGCTCGGTGCATGAGTTTTTCGGTGGTCGCGTCAGGACCCGTCCGATAGATGAAGTTGTCTCCGAAATCGCCTCCAGCAAGCGTCGTCTCTTTTGGGGAATCGATGATAACGTTTGGGGCGTCGACATGAATTACACCATCGAACTGTACCGCGAAATGGGCAGGACGCTGCACGGCAAGTCGTGGTTCGGTTCCGGCGACTTGGTGTCGGTTGGGCATTCGCGATCGGAGGAGCTGCTTACAACTGCCCGCAAGGCAGGTTTGACTGCGGTACTTGTGGGGTGGGAATCCAATAACATCAGCAGTCTGGAGGAGTACAAAGCAACAAACAAGCAGGGCCGCCTGCGCCGTGACGCAATTAAAAAGATCCGCGACCACGGCATCGAGGTGATGTTGTTCGTGATGATCGGAGGCCGCCAGGATCGTGTCGAAGATTACGAGGGGATGCTGAAGCTGTGTGATGAGCTGAAAGTGTCAGCTCATCCGGTTATGACGACCCCCTTTCCGGGAACGCAGCTTTATGAATTGTACAAGCCGTTTCTAATCCCCGGTTATGGCTGGGATTCGTTTGATGGTAACCATGCCGTTTTTAACCATGATGACCCGGCGATGAGTGCTGATTTTCGTGAGGATGCCATTGTAAAACTGCGGGCCGAGCTGTTCACCATTCCGCGCATCCTGTCACGCATCCCGCAAATATCATGGCGCGGTTTTCCAATGTCGCACATTACTTCCTGGATGATTCAGTATCCCCAGGGCCGTGCTTTCAAACAGTTTGCCCGGGAACGGGAAGAGATGCAGCGCAAGGGGCTGATTCCCGCTTCGCAGACAACTATTCGCCTGTAAATAACTACATGGAGATAATCATGCAAATCACCCCCGGCCTCGGTGTGGCCATCATGATGAACAACTATTTCCACGATGTGGCAACTGCATTGCTGGCGGCCAGTGCTTTTTTGCTATATGCGATTTCGCGCGTTCAGGAAACTCGTAATGATGCTGCCTCCACGCGCTTTTTCATTGAAACCTACGACCTGATGGTCAAATTTTTCCGATGTGCACTCTGGTGGATCATTCTTGGTGGCATCCCTCGAACGATCTTTTTCACGAGTTTCGAGTGGAATCATTTTGCAGACAAGCTGCAAATTCCGGCCCTGATGGTTAAGCATCTCCTGATATTTGTACTGGTTGTCTGGGGGGTAATCGCCTGGAAACGGTTGAAGCGCAAGGTAGAAGCGCTCAGGGCGACAGTCCTGTCGTGACCTGACCTGTAGCACGGCCCGCTATATATTCTCATGTTCCTCCTTACAAAAAAGCGCTGTTTTAGTAGTTCAATACGGTGTCGCCTTGATACGTAAACCGTACATCCACATGCTGCTCATCCTGGCCCTGGGTTTCGGGGTTTACTTCAACTCCGTCACGGTCCCTTTTTATTTTGACGATCACACCTGCATTGAAAATAACCCGGCCGTAAAAAACTTCAGCTATTTCGGTGATTATTCCCGTTTGTCCCAGCTGCCGATCCTGCAGGACATCAAGAACAATTTCATTCTGCGGCCGGTGGCCTATTTTTCATTTGCCCTCAACTACCGCCTCCACGGTATCGACGTTTTCGGATACCATGTCGTAAACATCATCATTCATATTTTCAACGCCATACTGGTTTATCTTCTGCTGGCGCTTGCCTTGCGTACACCATATTTTGCCGAACAGGGATGCCGCACCGGCAGCGGACCAACGGAGGACTCGCTGCTGCCGCTGTTTACGGGACTGCTCTTTGTTGCACACCCGATGCAGACTCAGGCGGTAACGTATGTATGCCAGCGGTTCATATCCCTGGCGACGCTGTTCTGTCTGGGATCGATGGTGCTCTATGCCGCGTCACGGCTTGATCCGGTAAAAACCGGCAGGCGGATGCTCTACGGCCTGTCTCTGCTGTCTGCGATTCTGGCCATGTTCAC
>JBAQPK010000128.1:0-1642 GCA_049305715.1 Desulfuromonadaceae bacterium
ATATCGGAATTTGAACTTCCGGATCTGAAGCGTTTTACTGAAAAAACCCTGGCGGGTTCCGTCGGTGGCGCGGCAGCCAGGGCGATCGTAAACAATTTTCTCTCTGACATCGGCTCCAGCATGGAGCCGGTGTATGACATCTTCAGCAGCGTCCGCACAAATCTCGACCAGAACCGCGAATCGCTCTTCGTGCGCCTGAAGGCGTCCGAGATCATCAACCGTACGCTGGACATGCAGGTAATTATGGATGACCTGCTCAGGTTGTTGGTGAAGGAATTCAAGCTCGACATTGCACTGATCGTCGCAAAAAATGATGATGGCGCTTTTACAATTTTTAGTATTCAGGGAGAATTTCTTCCGACGGTTACTCAGCCGGATTGGTATCTGGAGCATATGCCGTTTTTAGATCTGGTCTACAGCGACCATAAATCACTTTTTATAAATGATCTGCGCCTTGAGCACACTGCTCCATCGTTTGATCTAACAGTGGCTGAGGGTTTCATTTCCTGTGCACACATCCCGATCTATCGAGCAGGAGAGCCGGTTATTGCTGTACTTTCCCTGTTTTCAAAGTCGATAGCCGGACTTTTTACCCGGGAATTCGTCGAACTGCTGGCAAGTCTTGCGGGTCAACTTGCACAGGCAATCACAATTGTACAGGAAATTGAAGCCAGGCAGCTCGAACGGAGTCAGAAAGAAGCGGCTCTTCTTAAAGCGGCCAGAATCACGCGCGACATGGAAATTGCCCAGCAGATACAGAAATCTTTTCTGCCCGATTCTGCGCCGCACATAGCGGGAGTCGATATTGCCGGACGATGTATTTCCGCCGCTCATGTTGGAGGTGACTATTATGACTTTTTCCTCCGTGGCAGTCAGACTGTCGATATCGTAATTGCCGACGTTTCAGGGCATAGTGTCGGCGCCGCACTGATTATGTCGGAAGTTCGTACGCTGTTGAGAACGGATGCCAATTCAACCCGCAGACCCCAAGCTATCCTTGAAACCCTTAACATTCAGCTATATGATGATTTGACACGGGCAGAACTGTTTATCACCATGTTTTATGCAAAATATGATGCAGAAACCGGGATACTCAGCTACTCCAATGCCGGCCACAATCACCCGGTTCTTCAGAGTGGAGATGGATCCCCGCTTCTGGAGCTGGATACGGAAGGATTGATCCTGGGGGTCAAAAAAGATGTTCTTTTTGAAGAAAGAACTGTTAAACTCATAAGAGGTGATATTCTTCTGTTCTACACGGACGGCCTGACGGAGGCGTGTAACAGTCAAGGTAAGATGTTTGAAACTTCAGGAATGTATGACCATCTCAAAACGTGCATGCATCTTCCGGCCGATAAAATTATCGATTCGTTCTATTCCAGGATTCATGCTTTTACCGGTTCTCAAAGTCTACAGGATGATATATCACTCGTTGTTGTGAAAATACTCTGAACAAATGGAGATTATATGGATATTAAAATGGAAAAGACGGAAGGGATTACCGTGCTGTACATCAGGGAAGATCGCCTTGATGCGAACAATTCTGAAGAACTTAAAGTAGAATTACGCCGCTTTTTTGAAGACGGTACAAAAGATCTGATCATCGACCTTAAGGAGATACATTTTATCGACAGTTCTGGGT
>JBAQPK010000129.1:0-4849 GCA_049305715.1 Desulfuromonadaceae bacterium
CTCCTCAATAAATGAGTTGGGAGGTACGTTTACCACTTACGGCTTTCTTGATGCGGTTACCTATCTTACCATCGGCTATTTCATTGCCCCTATAGCTGCAATACTCGCCATCTTCAAATGGAATCAGAATAGGGAAACAAATCCCCTCTTGCTTCATTTTGTTGCCTGGTACCCATTGGCGTTTCTTGCCTGGGTATACCGTTATGCGCTCTATAGCTCCATTACCACAGCTATGGCAACGGCATGCCTGGTATCATTCATATGGCTTCGCCCTGCTAAAATTCAGCGCATGGCCAGTGTTATTCTGCTTGTCCTGGCAATAGTTGTCCCTTCGCTAAAACTTTCTGCTGAAGCCATGCACAGCACCGTAGCACCGCATTCCCGTTACGGGTTGTTCGGGCCGAGAGGAACCATCCACTGGATTAAGAACAATACTCCCGTTACGTCCCATTATCTCAACCCCGGCATCGAGCCGGAATATGGCATACTCGCTGACTGGGACCTCGGCTCTTACATTTATTACGGTGCCGAACGCCCCTCACTTGCTACACCATTCGGATGGGAGACCCATGGTTTTTTCGAACATGCTGCCTTCTTCGCAACCGCATCGCTGAACAAGGCTGGTGAAATAGCTAAAGCAAATAAAATTAAGTATGTCTTGACGACATGGCGCCGCTCCCAGAAAACCTATCAAGATATAGCCTTGTCCGGTGAAGCAAAAGGTAAGATTCCGACTGGCACAGTCTCCAAAAAACTTTTTGAGTTGGATAGTATGTACTACCGGTTATTTTATCAAGATGGAGGTGGTTATCTCTTTCCAGATGGCTACAGGCATGCCGTTGACACATTCCGTCTAGTCTTTGAAAGTGATTATCTGGGAGGGTTAGTACCTGCAACTGGTGTGATACAGAGCTATTACAAAATATTCGAGATCGTAACGGGTGCCATAATTAAAGGAAAAACCACACCTCACAAAGATGTAGTCATATCTCTTAATCTCTCCACTGGGCGAGGTCGACTCTTTGAATACCGTGATTTCAAGAAGGCTGACGGGAATGGAGAATATTTCTTTCGAGTTCCCTACGCGACAACGTCACGACAAGGCGACACGCAGCCTGCGACATTCTACTTGATATCAATATCCGGTGAAGAACTGCGAAAAGTATCTGTATCCGAAGTGGAGGTTATTAATGGAAAGAAGATTGAGCTCTAAAATGATCGGTATTGGAATTCCTTCGGTAAGCCGTGCGTTCAGCGAGAAGTTGGCTGCATCGCGGCCTGAGATTATGCAATAAAGCAGCCACGTTCCCCATGAACATCCCTAACTGCCGGACTTGACGTAAACAGCCGAACCCTACTGACGCCCTTGCCAAGGGGGACATGACACCCGCCCGAAAACCACCTTGCCTGCATGCGCCGATTCTGTTATTTTCTGGCAAATTTCAAGAAAGTAGACCGGTATGAAGATCACTATTTTAGGGTGCGGAACGTCCACCGGGGTGCCGATGGTCGGCTGTGACTGCCCGGTCTGCAGCTCGGACAACCCCCGGGACAAACGCACGCGGGCATCACTTCTGATCAGCTACAACAATCACGCCGTGCTGATCGACACATCCACCGATCTGAGAGAACAGGCGCTGCGGCAGGGTATCCGCCGCATCGATGCCGTGCTTTTCACCCACGCCCATGCCGACCATGTCAACGGCATCGATGACCTGCGCGGATTCCACTTTATCCACAGAGATATTATCCCCTGCTTTGCATCACGGGAAACCCTCCACACCTTGCAGAACGGTTTCAGTTACATTTTTAACGAGCATGACGGCTCCGGCTACACGCCGCTCCTTGCCGCGCATGAAATCAGCGCGCCTTTGGAGCTGTTCGGGCGGACAATCATTCCGATACCTCTGCTGCACGGCAAGACCCCCTCTCTCGGCTACCGGATCGGAAATTTTGCCTATCTGACCGACTGCAGCGCCATTCCGGAACAGTCGCTGGGACTGCTGCAGGGGCTGGAGCTGCTGATTATTGACGGCCTGCGCTGGACGGAACACCCGTATCATTTCAACATTCCGGGAGCAATAGCTGCCGCCCGGCAGTTAGGCTCTCCCCGCACCATCCTGACCCATCTTACCCATCAGATTGCGTATTCTGAAGGAAACAAGCTGCCGCCAGGGTTTGAATTGGCGTTTGATGGCATGAAGTTCGATCTGTAGTAGCGTTTGCCCCGTTTCAGGGTAAGGAGAAAGTGATGCATAAGGACATTCGGTTGCATGGCGTGATGGGAGGGCAGATAGAGTATTTCGTCATGGTGGCCGGCAACGACGCCTACCAGCGCTATTTCTTCAATATCGTCCATGAGGATGACAGGCTCCGCATATTCTCTCCCGGCAACGAAGTGATACTTTCGCCCGAGGGGATCAGCTATCAGGGCAACGGCGGCAGTTTCTGCGAATATATGTTCGGAGTTGACCAGCCCGCTTCCGATCTGGCCAAACCAGACATCACCAACCGCCTGGTCATGTACGGGGCCCACTCCATCGAGAATGGCACCATTCGTTTCAGTGACCGCACATCGGGCTCCGAAACGTTCGACAACATATTTTTCGAGGGGAATGCGGTCTGCAACTATTTCTTCTTTGTCCACTCCAATCTGCTGCCGCGTAAATTGAAAAGTCAGCAGGAAGAGCTGGTCAAACAGCTCGGCAAGACCATCAAGCGCTCGGAAGCGGTCGGTGACGAGCGTGACGATGTCCTTATTTCCGAGCTGTTTCCGTTGCTGAATAACGAATCTTCCCAGCTGTTTGTGGTCAAGCTGATCAACCGCCATCATCGCGAATACCGCGACCTGTTCCGAAACTTTTATTTCAGGAACAAAAAAATATCCGACGAAAATTTCAGTCTGCTGACCGCTGTCGCTGGGGCCTATAAGATTGACCGTTATCAGCAGGAGCGCATACGAATAGATGCCATGTACCGCAGCCCGGTCAACAAACGAATTGTCGACGAATATCGCAACATCCTGCTGGCATGTAATGCCAAAAGTGAGATCAGCAACCTCGACAATGCCCGCCTGACGCGCCTGAAAACGCTGTCGGTCCGCAACAAGATTCCAGGAGCCCTGTTTTATACTCTCGACGAGATGCTGAAAAAGGGGAAGAACCTCAAGGACGTCCAGGAACCCGATTATATCTCCGCAACCCGGGAAATACTGGAAGGGATCTTTTTCCGGGAAATAGAAATTGAGAGCCGTATTGACCGGAATGATATGCTCATACTTATCCAGGGCAAGAAAAAAGCGATGGAAAATCGTGATCATTCCTATGACCAGCTGATGCTTGATGCCAGCAAGGAATGTGATGAAAAAATCAGGGACGGCGCCGACTCTTCGCTGCTGGACGGCTTCTCGTATGTTATTACCTACCTTGATCGTTTCGACACCGTTTCAAATCTGATCAGCCAACTGGCCTTCATGGAAAACGTCCGGATTAATGAAGAGATGCTCCGTGGCCTGCTGGAGCATAAAGCCGCCTTTGACAATCTTGATGGGAATTGTTTTTACGAACTGTTTATCAGGGATCTGCTTGCCAATGCGTATCTCGGAAGTTTCGGCCGCCGCAAGGTAAAAGCACTCATGGAAGGGATGATGTCGATTGAGGCGAGCAGATCAACGGTCGAAAAGCTGCACCGCCAATTGAAGGAGATTGATAAGGAGGAGCGCATTTCAATCGTTCTCCTGGAACATGTCCGCGACCGCATCAGGAATTTCTATTCCAAGTTCACGACAAAGGCTGACCAGGAAGCGCTGCGCAGGGAAGTGGTCGAGGAGCTGAAAACAAAAAAAAGATTCGGCACCGACATCCCGGACCACCTCTTTAACGAAATCATCATTACCATCAAGAAAGAAGCCGTATATCTGCATTCGCTGCTGCCGCAGATCATTGCGGAAAAGAACGTCGGACTGCGGGAGGACTTTCTTGAAAACTCGGGGCTCGACCGGTTCTATGTTGAAGAGCTGGAGCGCCAGTATTACGAGAAAAACGATCTGGATATCGAAAAACTGTACCAGATCAGGAAAGGTCTCAGCTGACTTCCTGCTGCGATCACCCCCGGCCGGACCCGGAGTGTGCTCTCCCGCCCCCGGAGCGGGGCATCCGCAGCTTTTTCACTTCCCCCTTGACCTGACTTGCCTCCCGCGCTACATTCCTTCTGTGTATATTTTATACTCACACGTGTTCTTGAAATTGAACATAGCAGCAGGGGAGATCATGCCAACCACACCGCGTTTCAAAGAATTCCAGACGACAATCGCCGCCTACGGCAAGGAGAATCTCGGGGAACTGCTGTATGTTCTGGCTGAAAACGCCATGCAGCTGTCCGGTTGCGGGCAGATACGCGTCTACCTGGAAGACCTGACCCGCGGGGCGCTTACCTGTGCCCATGCCACCGGGCCGCTCGCCAAAGAACTTATCGAGACAACCTTTCCGATCATCTCACAGGAAACGATCGTTTCCAGCGTGTTTGTCAGTCAGCTTCCCCATGATTTCAAGCTCTCCGAAGCCGGCAGGAACTCCCTTGACCACGAGTGCGCCCTCCGCTTCAGGTTTCGCTCCAGCTATATCATGCCGATCGTCAGCCTGGGGAAATCGATCGGAGTGCTCTGCATCGATCAGGATCATCCCGGCGAAGTGCTCGGCAAGTCCGCAAAAACCGAGTTGGCACAGTTTGCCGGCACTGTGGCCGCCCCCCTTGACCAGGCCAGGATCTATCACCAGCAGGTCCGCCTGGCCCGGCGCCTCGAGGAGTTCAAAACGCGGGAAGCGGCCGGAATGATGGTCAGATCGGCGGT
>JBAQPK010000130.1:0-7138 GCA_049305715.1 Desulfuromonadaceae bacterium
GGGCTGGCCTCGTTGAACGCAACCAGAACAACACCAGGGTATTCCAGGGACAGCCGCTCGTCAGGAACATGGAGGAGGCAGAAGAGAAAATAGCACCTCTCAACCTTCCTCAGAAACAGAAGAAACGCTGGCTTGCGGTCCTGCATGCACTGTTTAATGCCCGCAAAGATGCGGGGATGAGCGCCGACGAGCTGGCTGAATTACCGGAATTCAAGGCGCAAACGGGAGATGCACCCGACCAGCGTTCAGTTGCCGGCGATACAAGGACGATACTGCGCATACTCCATGAAATGACCGAGGCGGGATTGATCAAGCAGGGCGTCCTCCTGAACGCCTTTGTCCGGTACAAGGTCGGCGATCATTCCCGGATGCGTTTTGACAAGGTTTGCACCCTGGAGCAGGCCATGCTCAAGTTGATGCAGGAGTCTGAGCCGGATGCCGATGGATGGCTCGATCTTTCCCTGCGCCGCCTGAATCAGCGTCTTGTTGACGCCGGGCAAGAAAGCCTTCCGGAGATTCTGCGAAACCTGCTGAAAAGCCTGTCCATGGATGGCAAGGGGTTGGCGGGAAATCGCGGCAGCCTTGAATTTCGTTATCTGGGACAGGATCACTACCGCATTAAGTTGAACCGTGACTGGAAGGCGCTCCTTGCCACCGCCGAACGGCGACGTGACGTGGCAAAGGTGGCGCTGGATACTCTTTACGCCAAAATTCCTGAGGGCACAGCTGCCAGCGCGGAACTCCTGGTCAACTTTTCTTTGGATGATATCTCTCTGGCTCTGCGTGGTGATCTACTCCTTCATGGCCAGGTTAAGGACGTACTGGCGGCAATTGACCGTGCACTGATGTTTCTCCATGAACAGCAGGTCATCATTCTTCAACAAGGGCTTGCCGTATTCCGGCAGGCAATGACGATCCGGGTTCTGCCGGAGGAAATAAAGCGACGCTATTTAAAGGGAGATTACAGCCCGCTTGAGCAGCATTACAAGGAGCGCACCTTTCAGGTC
Source organism: Desulfuromonadaceae bacterium (assembly GCA_049305715.1). Taxonomy (GTDB): domain Bacteria; phylum Desulfobacterota; class Desulfuromonadia; order Geobacterales; family Pseudopelobacteraceae; genus JACRCG01. The sequence goes on from JBAQPK010000130.1 coordinate 1,008, forward strand.
CACGTCATGAACGAGTATGCCAAGTTGGGACTGGAAAAGATCCAACAGGCAATAAATCTGGTGTCGGCATATTTCACCATGGATCGTGCCAGCTTTGTCCAACGCTATTTCTCCGGACGAAAGGAGATAGTTGAACGGGCAACCAGTCAGGCGTCCTATCACCGCATCGTCGATAATCTGGCGAATCCGGTACAGGTCGGCATCGTGGCGGCACAGCCGGATGAAAACATGCTGGTGCTGGCCGGCCCCGGTTCCGGCAAGACTCGGGTTGTAGCGCATCGCTGCGCCTACCTGCTGCGGGTAAAACGTGCCCAGCCGCGCAACGTTCTTATCCTCTGTTTTAACCGCAACGCGGCGAATACGTTGCGGCGGCGACTTATCGAATTGGCCGGGCCTGAAGCGAAGGGAGTAACCGTCCAGACGTACCATAGCCTGGCGATGCGGCTGACCGGATCATCCTTTGCCGAGCGGCTGGAGCGAAAGAAACTCGACACTGATGATTTCAAGACGATCATTCCCGATGCGGTACGACTGCTTAATGGCGAAATCGAACTGACCGGCCTGGAACGGGATGAACTGAGAGAGCGGCTGCTGGCAGGTTATCGCTACATCCTGGTGGATGAGTATCAGGATATCGATCAGGACCAATACCAGCTGATCTCGGCCATTGCCGGCAGGACTCTGAACGATCCCGACAGCAAGCTGGCACTATTGGCAGTTGGTGATGATGACCAGAACATCTACACGTTTCGCGGCGCCAACGTGGAATTCATCCGGCGGTTTCAGACAGATTACCAGGCCAAGACCTTCTTTCTCGTGGAAAACTACCGCTCCTCTGCTCACATCATTGCCGCAGCAAACTGCCTGATTGCCCATAACCGGGATCGCATGAAGACCGAGAATGCTATCCGTATCAACAAAGGGCGGGATCGGCTGCCGGCCGGTGGTTCCTGGAAAGATCTTGATCCTGTGGCGCAGGGACGTGTTCAGCTGCTGCGGGTAGCCAATGCAGCACATCAGGCAATGGCGCTTGTCGAGGAGTTGTCGCGGCTCAAGCAACGGAATCCGTCGCTCAACTGGTCTGACTGTGCCGTGTTGGCCAGGACCCGGGATGAGTTGGCTCCGATTCGGGCCTTGTGCGAGCTTCGCAACATTCCGATAATCTGGGGGATCGACCAGAATAAAACTCCGCCTCTCTACCGCATCCGTGAGATACGCCAATTCTTCGCTGAATTGAAGGCCCGACATGACGAGTTGCTGTCGGCATCGGAACTGTTGTCCATTGTTGCGGAGCTGACCGGTAGGCGGCAGACCACCATCTGGTGGGAGCTCTTGAAAGGGATACTTCAAGATCTACTGGTTGAGAGCGGCAATGCCCAACTCCCCATGAGCTGCTACACGGAATACGTGTATGAGGTTCTTGCCGAACAGCGCCGCGAACAGGCGGTTGGAAGCGGAGTTTTTCTGAGCACGGTACACTCAGCCAAAGGGATGGAATTCAATCATGTGTTTGTTCCTGGCGGTGGCTGGTCGCAGGGGAAGAGCCAGCAGACGCAGGAAGAGGAGCGCCGAGTCTATTATGTTGCCATGACTCGAGCCAAGGAGACGCTGTGCCTCTTCGAAAGAGCAGACACCCCCAATCCTCACGCAGGTCTCCTGGAAGGGGATTTTATGCTGAGGCGTGAGCCTCCTTTGATCAGTCCTCCGGATGATCTGGTTCTGCACCGTCGGTATGACATTTTAGGGTTGGAAGATATGTTCCTCGACTTTAGCGGGCGTAAGCGCGCTGGTGACACTGTTCATAACCATCTTGCCGGGCTCTGCCCTGGTGATTCTCTTGTGGCAGTGGCAAAGGGAGATCATATCGAGTTGCACGACGAAAAAGGGATCTGTGTTGCACTACTCTCTCAAGCCGCTTTGAAAGCTTGGCGCGGACGGTTGGACTGCATTGAGCGAATACTGGTTCTTGCTATGGTGCAGCGCCGTGTTGAGGATTCCGGAGAGGAGTACCGCGCCAGGTGCCAGTGTGAGCTGTGGGAGGTTCCGGTGGCAGAGGTCGTATATTTGGACAAGAAATAGGCGAGAGGACTTTTACCATCGTGTTTATGCCGATGTGTCCCGTTGACAGGTGGGCGCTGCCGGAGTAAGGTGAGGCACTTTTTATGTTATAGATTTGAGGGTGAAGTGGAGTGAAAAATCGGGCGGTAAACAAAGGCTGCTGAACCGGAAATAAGACTGGTTGAGCGGCTTTGTTTTATGTATTTACCAAGTGAATTCAGCTTATTAAAGACTGACTATCTTGGCTGATCCCAGCAGGGTCTTGTCTCTTTACCGTGAACAGGCACCATAAAATATCGAGTATGTATATGAAGGGAAAGGTCTATCGGGGCTGGAATTCCACATGCGGTTGAAAGCTTTATATGGCGATCAAACCTTAACCTTATTCCAGAATATGAGTAAAAAACGGCGACCATGCTCAAACTAGAAGACATAAATAAAAATGCTGCCATATCTGGCATAGAACCAGGCCAGGTGGTGCGTATCGTTACTACGGAACTGGTCGGCGACAATGCCATCACTGTTTATTACAAGACATCGGATGGGCGCCTTCTGGAGCGGATGCTGTTCCGTTCTGACGAGTCGAACCTTTCACTGGCTGAAGTCGGCCGTCCATGGGCATTTGACGCATCTGGCCTGGATTTCAAACTTGCCGTAGAAGCCTACCGTATCAACCTCGCCTACCTGTTTGATCCAATGATGGCTGTACACACCTCTAATGTTGATCCGCTGCCACATCAGATTACCGCAGTCTATGAATCCATGCTTCCGCGCCAGCCTCTGCGCTATGTGCTGGCCGATGACCCTGGTGCCGGCAAAACCATTATGGCGGGTCTGTATATCCGTGAACTCCTAATGCGTGCTGATGCCAAGCGCGTCCTGATAGTCTGCCCCGGCAGTCTGGTTGAGCAGTGGCAGGATGAGTTGTACGAGAAATTCGGCCTCACTTTCACAATCTTCTCACGAGAACTCGAACAGCAATCCCGCAGCGGGAACCCTTTTGATGACACCGACCTGATGGTTGCTCGTCTTGACCAGCTGTCACGCAATGATGACCTGCTCGAAAAGCTTCAGCTCAGTTCCTGGGATCTTGTGGTTGTTGATGAGGCGCACAAACTCTCGGCGACCTGGTTTGGCAACAAGGTGTCTGAAACCAAACGCTTCAAGTTCGGAAAGTTGCTTGGTTCGCTAACCCGGCATTTGCTGTTAATGACTGCGACACCGCATAACGGCAAGGAAGAAGACTTCCAGCTTTTTATGTCCCTGCTTGATTCCGACCGGTTTTATGGCAAGTTTCGTGACGGTGCCCACAAAGTGGATATTTCTGACCTGATGCGGCGCATGGTCAAGGAGGAGATGCTCAAGTTTGATGGCACACCGCTCTTCCCGAAACGGCTCGCATACACCACCAACTACAGGCTTTCTAACCTTGAAGCAGCCCTCTACAATTCAGTTACCGATTACGTTAAAGACGAGATGAACAGAGCTGACCGGCTTGAGGACGGCAACCGCAAAGGCACAGTAGGTTTTGCCCTTACGGCCCTGCAACGCCGGCTTGCATCCAGTCCCGAAGCTATTTACCAATCCCTCAAGCGGCGCCACCACAAGCTCAAACGCCGTGTAGAGGAAGAACGTCTCAGGCAACGGGGCCAGACTCTTGCTGAAATACTGAACGCCGGAGCTCCGGAGGATATCTGGGATTCTGCAGATGAGCTGGCACCGGATGCCTACGAGAATTTCGAAGAAGCCGTGGTCGACCAGGCCACTGCGGCTCAGACCATTCAGGAACTTGAAGCAGAGATACTAATTCTCAAGGATCTGGAAGAACAGGCAAAAGAAGTCGTTCATTCCGGCCAGGATCGAAAGTGGGACGAGCTATCAAAACTGTTACAGAACACCCCAGAGATGCGCGATGCCGGCGGTAATCAGCGTAAACTGATTATCTTCACCGAACACCGAGATACCCTGAACTACCTTGCAGTTAAAATTCGCGGGCTCCTCGGCAGCGAAGAAGCCGTTGTGTTAATTCACGGCGGAGTAAAGCGTGAAGAGCGCCGCAAAGCTCAGGAACTATTTCGCAACGATCCGCTAACACGAATTCTACTGGCAACAGATGCTGCAGGCGAAGGTGTCAACCTGCAAAACGCCAACCTCATGGTCAACTATGATTTGCCCTGGAACCCTAACCGCCTTGAACAGCGTTTTGGGCGAATCCATCGTATCGGCCAGACGGAGGTCTGCCATCTCTGGAACATGGTTGCCAATGAGACCCGTGAAGGGGATGTCTTCCAGCGGCTCCTGGAAAAGCTTGAAGTTGAACGGCTTGCCCTTGGTGGACGGGTATTCGATATACTCGGGGAGATTTTTGAAGAGAAGAGCTTACGGGAATTGCTGATAGAGGCCATCCGTTTCGGTGACGACCCGGAAGTCCGTGCCAGCCTCCTTCGCAAAGTGGAAGGAGCCTTGAATACTGAACACCTCAAATCCATCCTCAATCGCAACGCTCTGTGCGAAGAGGTCATGGATGAAAAACGCCTCTTCGCGGTCAAGGAAGAAATGGAGAAAGCCGAGGCCCGTAAGCTTCAGCCATATTTTATTCGCGCTTTTTTCAACCAAGCGTTTGCCAGCCTGGGAGGCGAACTACGCTCTCGCGAGCCGGGCCGTTATGAAATCACCCATGTCCCAGGCATCATTCGAGAACGTGACCGCCAGATATCCGGACGTGACCGTCGCAATATAGAGCCGGTTCTGCGCCGCTACGAACGAATTTGTTTTGAAAAACAGTATGTGCGAATGCTCGACCGTGTCGGCGCTCCCATGGCGAGCCTTGTACACCCAGCCCACCCGCTCATGCAGTCGGTGACGGACGTCGTGTTGGAGCAACATCGTAACAAGCTCAAACAAGGGTGTGTCCTGATTGACCCGCATGATATGGGACTGGCCCCCAAGGTCATGTTCATAATCGACCATTCCGTCAAGGAGGGTGGTAATTCGGGTCAGGTTGTGTCCCGTCGTATGCAGTTTGTCGAGATTGAACCGAACGGTAATACTATCAATGCAGGCTGGGCACCTCATCTTGACCTGGAGCCCATTACAGCACCCGACCTGAAACTCATCGGAGATGTGCTAGGAGAGCCCTGGATTACACAGAACCTGGAGCAGCAGGCATTATCTCACGCATCACAGCATCTTGTGCCGGAGCATTTTGAAGAGGTCAAGGGGCGGCGCGAGCGCCATGTTGACAAGACCTTGGCAGCTGTCCATGAACGACTGGTGAAAGAAATCAACTACTGGTCAGATCGCTTTATCAAGCTGCAGGAAGATGGCGCCGCAGGCAAGGATGTTCGTCTTAACCTCGAAAATATCCGCAGAACCATTGATGACCTCACTACCCGGCGACAGTCCCGAGAAAAGGAATTGCTTGTCATGCGGCATATCATCTCGGCGACACCGGTTGTTGTGGGTGGAGCACTGGTTATTCCTGCCGGATTGCTGGCACAGCGCAATGGTGAGACCGGTTGGTGTGCAGATGCCGCGGCCCGAGCACGGGTGGAGCGCATTGCCATGCAAGCGGTGATGAATGTCGAACGGGCTTTGGGGAACGAAACCATCGATGTCTCAGCGCAGAAGTGTGGATGGGACATAACGAGTGTTCCTCCCGCTCGAGACGAGAAGCTCCCTCCCACGCGACACATTGAAGTCAAAGGTCGCGCCAAAGGGCAGACCACCATTACGGTATCACGTAACGAAATACTCTATGGCCTCAACCAGGCCGATAAATTCATTCTGGCCATTGTGCTTGTTGATGGTGACAGTCACGAAGGGCCGTTTTATGTACGGGACCCTTTCAGTCAAGAGCCTGATTGGGCTGTAACAAGCATCAATCTGGATTTGGCACAACTTCTCGCTAGAGCTGAGATGACACCATGAAAGAAAAGAAGCCATTCAATAGCCTCGTCGAGAACGCATTTGATTTTCTGAATAGGGCCATATCTGATTTTCCAGACTCTCCCAAATATTCGGTTATACATTTTTATGCAGCAGTTGAGCTGATTCTCAAAGCACGGCTTATG
>JBAQPK010000131.1:0-4152 GCA_049305715.1 Desulfuromonadaceae bacterium
ACATCGTGCTTTCCGAGGTAATCCTCTGCTCCACCGGCGGTGAAGCGCTCTATGCCGACATGGGTCATCTGGGCAAGAAGCCGATCATCAGGGCCTGGTATTTTGTCTTCGCAGCTCTCTACCTTAACTACCTCGGACAGGGGGCCTTCATTCTGCGCAACCCGGAGGCCAAAAACATCCTCTTTGCCATGATCCAGAGCGAGTCGCCCCTGCTGTACATCCCTTTCCTGATACTGACGATCGTGGCAACCATTATTGCATCCCAGTCTATCATCAGCGGCGTATTCTCCATCGTGTACCAGGGGATAACCACCCGCCTGATGCCGCTATTCAAGGTCGATTACACCTCCAGCAAGATCCAGTCGCAGATCTACATCGGGGCGGTAAATTGGACTCTGATGGTGGCGGTTATTTTCGTGATGTTCTTCTTCCAGAAGTCGGGCAACCTGGCGGCAGCCTACGGTATGGCGGTGACCGGCTCCATGACCATCACCGCCATCATGATGATCATGGTCTTCTCTAAAACCACCAAGAAGTGGAAGGTGCCGATCGTGGTTGTCATCGCCCTGATCGATATCGTCTACTTCACTTCAACCTTCTCCAAGTTCCCTCACGGTGCCTACTGGTCACTCATCCTGGCCTCGATCCCCTTTGCCACCATCCTGATCTGGACCAATGGGCAACGTTCTCTCTACAGGGCGCTGCGTCCGCTCGAACTGGATATTTTCATGATCTCCTATGAGCAGATTTACGGCAAAGGGAAAAACATCCCCGGAACAGCGCTCTTCTTTCTCAAGGGACTGGATGTGATCCCACCCTACATCGTGCACTGCGTGATCCGCTCCAACATCATCTACGAGCGTAATATCTTCATCTCTCTCGTCCGCACTGACGAGCCGTTCGGAGTTACCTGCCAACATAATACTAACGTGGGTCCCGGGCTGGAATTTTTTGAAATCAGCGCCGGCTACATGAGGGTGGTGGATATCGAGAAACTGCTTAAAGCAAACGGTATCAGTGAGAAAGTCATCTTCTACGGCATCGAGGACATTGAGACCAGAAACCCGATCTGGAAGATCTTCGCCCTGATCAAAAAACTGACCCCCAACTTCGTACAATTTCATAAGCTCCCGGCCGCCAAGCTGCAAGGTGTCGTTACCCGGGTGGAGATGTAAACCGACTCCCCTGCCGCGTACCTCGCCGTTCCATCTCGGCATCGATCAGGTTGAGCACCTCGAACTTCTTCAGCGACCAGAGCGGCGCTATCAGGTTATCATGCCCGCCGTCACCGGTCAGGCGATGAATAAGGATGCGCGGATCAAGCAGCTCTAAAAAGTCGCAGACCAGCCCGGCATATTCGTCTCTACCTATGACCGCCACCTCACCGCGCCCGTACATTTCAGCCAATCGTGTCCCCTTCATGACATGGAGCAGGTGCAGTTTAACGCCATCCACACCGAGTCGATTCAGCTCACCCGCCACCGCCAGCATTTCCTCCCGCGTTTCGCCCGGCAAACCCAGAATAACATGGGCGCATATCCGCAATCCTCGCAATTTGGCGCGCCGGAAGGCGTCGACGGAACAGCCGTGGTCGTGTTGCCGGTTGATCAATTTCAGGCTTCGGTCATACATGGACTGCATCCCCAGTTCCAGCCAGAGATAGGTCCGTTGTGAGAGATCCTGAAGATAGTCGAGGACATCATCCGGCAGGCAATCGGGTCGGGTGGCGATAATCAGTCCTGACACGTCGGAAACGGACAATGCCTCGGAGAACACCCCACGCAGACGATCAATCGCGGCATAGGTATTGGAATACGCCTGGAAGTAGGCGATGAACTTGCGCGCATGATACTTGCGGCGCATGACGTCCTTGCCGTCTTCAAGTTGACCGGATATTGTGAGATCGCGACGTATGCCGTACGAACCGGAACCGTTCCCGCCACAAAAAACGCATCCGTCAGTGTCCAGGGAACCATCGCGATTGGGGCAGGTAAAGCCGGCGTCGACCGATATGCGCTGGACCTTGCAGCCGAAAACCAGCTTTAGTTCGGCGGAGAATGTGTTGTATCGTTTAGGCTGATCCATCTTCAACCGGTAACGGGTGGTGCCGTTTTCTTTTCCACCCGTTCCACCCAGCACTGCTCCGTCGACAGGGCTCGAAGAAACTCTGCTGCAAAGATAAATTTGGCAAGCGGCACCGGCACGCTGATGAAATCCTTGCCGCGACCAACCGTCAATGCGTAGCCGCTCTTGCCGCCCCGCTCCCACTTTTCCACGGAAAGTGTCGTTACCGTTTCCTCTCCCTGTTCTCCGGCAGAAAACTTGTTCGGATTCAGTTTTTCCTTGCACGGAACGGAAGAGTTTGCAACCTGACGTATCACCTCCGACAACCCGAACGCTTCATCCGGCTCGCAAATAAAGCGGATTTGGGTAACATCAGTCGGTTTAGTTTTTGGTGCCAGCTTGAAGAAGCGAAGCTGAACTCTGCCGCTCCGCTCGGAAACCTGTCCATGTTCCTCACCCGTCTTGATCGCCGCACGGATTTCAACTCCGGTAGATTGGGAATAAATTTCGTAACAACGATACCGCTTCAGCTCGTTCGATTGGAGCATATAATTCTCCATAGAAGGGGATGCACGACCGCTTACTTTGTAGCAAACCTGTATGACAATTTCCACACAAACGTAAAGTTAGAGCCTTGCAACGTAACCGGCTTCGCGAATTATAGTTCCCGCCTTGATGATCCCACAACAACCTCAGTCGGCAAATAACGGGAGCAGAGCTAAACAACTTGACAAGGGTTTAGAAGAGTTTTAGTTTTGAATAGACTTTGGTGCTCTATTTGATAGGTAAACTTGCTTGTTCACCATTCCACTTACTGTCCACAACGCAAGGAAAAGTCCAACATGAATCAACGACGCTTTGTCCGAATAAACGCAGAGCTGTTGCCCGAAGAGCTGATTGCTATCAAGCTTGTATTTCCAGACAACCTTGAGATTGAGTCGTCTGTTGTCGATATCAGCCCCCAAGGCTTGAGGGTTGCTATCCCGCCATCAGATGTTCCCGTGTCGATTCCACAAAAAAATGACATCATCAGAGTTTTTTTTCAAGCAATCCAATTACGACTTACCTGCAGATGCATATATTCCATGTTTATTCAGGACAGCACCATGCTTATGGGTTTTTATGTTTTTGATCCCGATGAACAGTGCAAGCTTCGCGAACATTTAGATATAATTTGACACCATCAGGAGCCAAAGGAACTGTCACCAATCAACCACCACGTGGGCATAAACAAAAAGAGCGGCATCGCTGCCGCTCTTTTTGTTTATGTATGTAAAACTATCTACTTCCGGACACTCTTGCCGGCAACCTGCATACGGATAATTGCCCGCTCCAGAGCGGCTTCATAGACCTTAAACTGCTTGTCCTCGGAAGTCAGCTTCTTGAGAGCCTCTTCAGCGCGGCCCTGAGCAGCCCTGGCGCGTTCGACATCAATCTCTGCCGCGGCTTCAGCAGTCTCAACCAGCACGATGATCTTGTCGTCACGTACTTCGAAATAGCCCCAGTTAAGCGACATATGTTCGACAACACCGTTGTTTTTGTAAACAAGTTCACCGATTTTAAGCGAGGTCAGAAACGGCGCATGACCAGGCAAAATACCGAATTCACCCAGTTTGCCGGTGGCGGTAACTTCCTCAACCTCGATGTCAACTACCTTTTTGTATGGTGTGACAATTTCCAGCTTCATCTTTTCAGCCATATATCATTCCTTGAAAGGGAGATAACTCCCGTAAGGTTAATTATACCGCAGCCAGCTTGGCAGCCTTTTCAAGGGCCTCTTCGATTGAACCGACCATGTAGAAAGCCTGTTCAGGCAACGCATCATGCTTGCCGGCAACGATTTCCTGGAAGCCTTTGATCGTGTCCTTGAGCTCGACGTATTTACCGGGAGAACCGGTGAAGGCCTCGGCAACGTGAAACGGCTGGGAAAGGAAGCGCTGAATCTTGCGTGCACGGGCAACAACCAGCTTATCTTCCTCGGAAAGTTCGTCCATACCGAGAATTGCGATGATATCCTGCAGATCCTTGTACTTCTGAAGAACGTATTGAACCGAACGGGCAACAGCGTAGTGTTCTTCACCAATAACC
>JBAQPK010000132.1:0-4267 GCA_049305715.1 Desulfuromonadaceae bacterium
TCCATCAACAACAAAAAAAGGCCCTGAGTTCTCAGGGCCTTTTTTACTAATCCGGGTTGAACCGGATATTCAACTGGTGCGGTGGAATGGAATCGAACCATCACGGAGTTGCCCCCGCCAGCCCCTCAAGCTGGTGCGTCTACCAGTTCCGCCACCACCGCAAGCAGAGTGCACTAAATAAAGTGCACATCTAAATATGTCTAAAATTGTAAATCTCAAGCATTAGCTGGTCAACAAGGATGATTCTTCTAACACAGCCGTCCAGCTTTTTCAAGTGTAAATATTACTTTTTCTGTACGGGTACTGCAGGTGAAACAGGGGCAGGAACCGAATCAGTCTTCTGTGGAGCCGGCACAGCAGCTGGCGCCTGAACGGGAACTGATTTCCCTTTGCCGGACATCATTGAAGAAGATGACGGCTGCCCGGAAATATACGCCAAAGTCAACGACGTCAGCATGAAGATAACAGCCGCGCTGGTAGTTAATTTACTCAGAAAGGAAGTGCCGCCCCCTGCGCCGAAAACCGACTGGCTTCCGCTGCTGCCGAACGATGCCCCCATTTCAGCACCTTTTCCGGATTGCAGCAACACGACAGCAATCAAAAACAGACTAACGAGTACATGCAAAATTGTAAGAGCAATTGTCATACCTAAGATCCCCTGGCAACGTTTTAAAGAGAAAATCTATAGCACAGCAACTCACATGCTGTAAAGTTCTAAATGAAACCGCAACAGAAACCGGGCACCGGTCCGACGGAGATCAGGCGTTGAACGCTGCTATTGCCGCGAAAGATTCCGCCTTAAGGCTCGCCCCTCCAACAAGCGCGCCGTCTATGTCGGCCTGGGCCATCAAACTTTTAATGTTATCCGGCTTTACGCTGCCGCCATAGAGAATGCGAACGGCATCGGCCGCTGCCCGATTAAAAAGTCGGGCTATCAACGTACGGATAAAGGCGTGTACCTCTTGCGCCTGGATATCACTGGCGGTTTTACCGGTGCCGATGGCCCATACCGGTTCGTATGCGATAACAATCTGAGTAAAAACATCTGCCGGAAACCCTGCAAGACCTTTTAAAATCTGTGTTTCAATGACCGAAAATGTCTGCTCCGACTCCCGTTCGGCCAACGATTCACCGACACATACGATGGCGGTTAACCCTGCGGCGATGGCAGCTCTAGTTTTCTTGTTGACGGTCAGGTCAGTCTCACCAAAATACTGGCGCCGCTCTGAATGTCCAATAATAACGTGGCTGCAGCCGGCGTCTTTTAACAGTTTTGGTGCCACCTCTCCGGTGAATGCCCCCTCTTCCTCCCAGTAACAATCTTGGGCTCCCAGCATTATTTTAGAGCCCTGAATAGCGTCGCTGACACGGCTCAACGCCGTGAAGACCGGTGCGACAACGACTTCCACGCCTTGATTGTTCGCCACAAGCGGTTTAAGTTCATTCACCAGAGCGACAGATTCAGCGATCGTCTTATAGAGCTTCCAGTTTCCAGCAATAACCGGTATTCGCATCACACCCCTCGCTTGCTGGCTGAAGCATCAAGCGCGTTGACTCCCGGCAATGTTTTCCCTTCCAAAAGTTCCAGGAAGGCCCCGCCACCGGTAGAAATATAACTGACCCGGTTTTCCACTCCGGCCTTGCGAACGGCGGAATCTGTATCACCCCCGCCGATGATGGTTGTGGCAAAGCAGTTGGCAACGGCCTCCGCCATTGCATATGTCCCCCGGCAGAAGGCATCCATTTCAAAGACCCCCATCGGACCGTTCCAGATAACGGTCTTGGCATCGCGCAGGGTTTCCGCAAACAGGGTTGTCGTTGCCGGCCCGATATCAAGAGCCATCCATCCTGCCGGAATTTCCTGGGCTGTGGTGATGAAGTTGGTTGCGTTGGCCTCAAAGGCGTTGGCAACGACACAATCAACCGGCAGATAAAACATTACTCCCTTTTCACGCGCCGTTTCCATAATGGTTCGGGCCGTCGGTATCAACTCATCCTCTACCAGCGATTTGCCGACGTTGTACCCCATCGCCTTCAGGAAGGTGAATGCCATTCCGCCGCCGATAACAACCTTGTCTACTTTGTTGATAAGCGTTTCAAGAACCTCCAGCTTGCCCGACACCTTGGCGCCGCCCAGTATTGCGACCAGCGGTCTGACGGGATTCTGCATCGCCTTGTCAAAAAAAGTCATTTCGTTTCTCATCAGAAAGCCGGCTGCGATAACCGGTATATGCCTCGTAATCGCTTCCACGGATGCATGGGCACGGTGTGACACGGCAAATGCATCATTGACATAAATCTCACAACCGTTGGCAAGCTTTTCAGCAAATCCGGCGTCGTTTTTCTCCTCCCCGGGGTAAAAACGCACATTTTCAAGCATGACCGCTTCACCCGGCTTCATGGCATCGACAAGCGTATCCACCTCCGGTCCGAAACAGTCCGGTGCCTGGACCACCGGCTTGCCGAGCAACTCGGATAGCCGCGCAGTGGCGGGCGCCATGCTGTACTTGGCTTTCTTCTCCCCTTTGGGGCGGCCGAGATGGGAAGCCAGAACGACTTTGGCACCCTGCTCCAAAACATATTTTATGGTTGGCACCGCACCGACGATTCGAGTGTCCTCGGCAACTGCCCCCTTGTCATCCTGCGGAACGTTAAAATCGACCCGAATAAAAACTTTTTTCCCCTTCAGATCCTTGATTTCATCGATGTAACGAATCGGCACACCCCACCCCCTGTTTTTAAGAGTTAAAAAAGGGGGGAAATATTCCCCCCCTCGATTGCGTTTATGCAAAAGTTATATTTTTGTCTTTATCAACCTCAGAAGATCGACGACCCGGCTGGAAAAACCGGTTTCATTGTCATACCAGGAGAGAACACGCACCATCGTGTCACAAATCACCTTGGTGCTTGTGGCGTCAACAATTGAGGACAGCCGGTTGCCATTAAAATCAACGGAAACCAACAGCGCTTCCTCATAACCGAGTATACCTTTCAGAGGCCCTTCTGCAGCAGCCTTCAATGCGGCATTCACTTGTGCGGTATCAGCCGGCTTACTCAGGGTAAGCACGATATCGGCCAGGGAAACATTGGGGGTCGGCACCCGAATGGAGAGGCCGTCCAGCTTTCCTTTTAATTCGGGAAGCACCAGGGCAACCGCCTTGGCGGCACCGGTTGTCGTAGGAATTATCGACATGGCGGCGGCACGGGCACGACGCAGGTCTTTATGGGGTAAATCGAGGATATTCTGGTCATTGGTATAGGAATGAATCGTTGTTACCAATCCCTTTTCGATGCCGAAAGCTTCATGAATAACCTTGGCGACCGGTGCCAGGCAGTTGGTTGTACAGGAAGCATTTGAAATGATAAAATGTTTCCCCGGATCATACAGGTGATCATTGACCCCCATGACAATGGTGATATCTTCGTCGGTTGCCGGAGCAGAGATTACAACCCTTTTTGCTCCCGCTTGCAGGTGAGCAACCGCCTTTTCCTTGGCGGTAAAGCGGCCGGTCGACTCAATGACAACATCAATATTTTCTCTGCCCCACGGCAATTCCGCGGGTTCCTTGATCGCATGAACCGTGATTGCTTTGCCGTTAATTACGAGCTGACCATCGCGCGCTTCGACACTGCCGTCAAATTTTCCATGTACGGAATCATACTTGAAAAGATGTGCCAAGGTAGCTGCGTCGGTGAGATCATTGATCGCAACAAAATCGATGTTTTTGTCGTTGCTTGCGGCTCTCAGCACCATTCTGCCGATCCGGCCAAATCCGTTGATTGCAACTCGTAACGCCATCACGTCCCCCTCGATCACCTGAGATCCTGCATTAACACCGACATACGGCAAAAGACAGTCAAATAATAAAGCATAATGACAAATCGTCAACCATATTTATTGGCGTGCGCTTGACACCCCACCCATTTAATTAGTAGTGTAAAAGAGATCCGACCTCATTGTCGGCGAAGTGCCGGCAGCGGTGCCATCTATGGTCTTTGTGCAATAAACTAATCAGCGAACGGGGCAATTTCATAAATGATCGTTTTTCCAAATGGCATACAGGCAGAGGCTGTTATTTTCGATTTTGACGGGGTTATTGTTGACACTGAACCGCTTCATTATACGGCCTTTCAGCGGGTATTAGAGCCTCTCGGACTTCATTTTACCTGGGAGGAATACGTTGAAACCTATATCGGTTTCGATGACAGGGATGCATTCAGGCATGCCTTTTCCATGAAAGGGACGATGCTCAGCCAGGACGAGTTA
>JBAQPK010000133.1:0-11983 GCA_049305715.1 Desulfuromonadaceae bacterium
TGTTTGATAAGCATGGGTTCCTCTCTCAGATAGAATGGTTGGTCGCGCTTCCATAACTACCTGATGGAACTCATGCTTTTCAATTGTTAAAGAACAAAATCACGCCCTACTTACTGTGACGAACCAATTTTAATATGGTGCTGAATTATTCAGATTATTCCCCGCCGAACAGTGGGGTTGAAAGGTAACGTTCGCCGGAGTCAGGCAGTATTACGACAACGGTTTTACCTTCATTTTCACTGCGCCGGGCAACCTGGACTGCGGCAAAAGCTGCGGCGCCGGACGATATGCCAACCAACAACCCTTCTGTTTCAGCCAGGTTCCTCGAAGCAATAAAAGCCTCTTCACCACGCACCTTGATTATTTCGTCGTAAATGGATTGGTTCAAAATTTCGGGAGCGAATCCGGCGCCGATTCCCTGAATTTTATGCGGCCCAGGCACGCCGCCCGACAGCACCGGTGATTCCAGCGGCTCGACGGCGATAATCTTGATATTGGGATTCTTTTTTTTGAGCGCTTCGCCGACCCCGGTAATTGTTCCGCCGGTGCCGATACCTGAGACGAAGATATCGACTTTGCCATCAGTATCGCGCCAGATTTCCTCGGCAGTGGTTGTGCGGTGTATTTCCGGGTTGGCAGGGTTGGTGAACTGCTGTGGAATGAATGAATTAGGAATCTGTGCAGCAAGCGCCTCAGCCTTGCGGATTGCACCTTTCATCCCTTCGCTGCCCGGCGTAAGCACGATCTCGGCGCCAAGCGCCTTTAGCAGCTTGCGCCGTTCGACACTCATGGTTTCCGGCATGGTCAGCAGCAGACGATAACCTCTGGCGGCGGCGACAAAGGCCAGTGCGATACCGGTGTTGCCGCTGGTCGGTTCGACAATCACCGAATCTTTGTTAATCAGCCCCTTCTCTTCCGCATCCTTGATCATTGCATAGCCGATACGATCCTTGACGCTGCCGCCGGGATTGAAATACTCCAGCTTTGACAACAGAGGAGTAGTGACTTTTTCTTTTTTGGAATAGTTGGACAATTCCAGCAGCGGTGTATTACCGATCAAGTCAGTCAGATTTTTTGCAATTTTAGCCATAGATATCTCCTTTGGGATAAACCGACGAGGTTTGAATTACACACAAAAAAGGCCATGGGTTTCCCCATGGCCTCCAGTTTTCTGGTCAGCGTTTCATCTGCATCTATTGTCAGTATTGCTCAGTCAGTACATATCACTACTTAATTTATAGATTTAATACATCATTGCTATTTACTTTGTCAACTTTTTTATAGTGGATACGTAAATATTTTTGCATCATGCCGGCTGCCAGGCATTAAACAAGACTCTCCTTTCAAAAGGCAACTTCTGTTTGCGTGGATGATCGGGGCACATGAATTATGCCAGCTTTCCAATGATCTGCAGACGATTGAGTATCGCCTGTTTGTGAACAAACAGGTCGGTGACGTCGTTACCGGCTGTAACGCCATGATGTCTTCCGTCTTTTAACAGCTGAACCTTGGTAACATCATAGACATCTCCATTGATGGCAATATATGCCGGTGAGCCATTTTGGCCATCATGTTGAGCTAATTCCTGCAGAGTGAATACCCGCTCAGCTGTTTCTGATAAATTTGCTGTAGATGCTGTTTCAGTCACTGTTTCATCTCCTTTGGCAGTTTGAATTTGTCCGTTCATGCTTCCGGCTTGCAACACGTTTACGAAGATTCCCGGACGACCGACGGCGCGGCGGGGAGAATACCCATGTTCCGGTAGATCGGCCGGATTCCGTCACGAACCACGTTCAATCGGCAGGCAAAAAGCAGCCCACCACCAATGCAGACAATCCCGCTGATCAAAAGGGCGGTAGAGGGGCCGACCCAATCGGCCATAACGCCGGACATGAGATTGCCGATGGGCGTCATTCCCGAATACAGCATGGTAGCCAGCTCATGGCAACCTGCTGCATCAGGGTGCCGATCAGCGATATGCTTTGCCCGATAAAGAACAGTCGATAATTTCTGGATTGCAGAGCGCGCAGCAGATGATAGCGAGGTATCGGTGACTTTGATTCATTGTTGAGATGCGCCATGTAGATACGTTTCCAGGTAGAATGTTTCTCTTCAGAGACGCCGGTGCATATAACTGACCTCACACCGGAGGTCAGCTTGGATTACTCCGCCAAATCAGAGGGATTCAGCTTTCTTCAGGGTAACCTTCTCCACATGCCCGATCCCCTTGCCATAATCAAGAAATTCAATTTCCTCGGTATTAAGCCGGAATATCTGTGTGCTCGGGAGTTCGCCCTTTGCGACACGATCCTTGAAGCGTGGATTACGTGCGCTTAAAAGCTGTACTGCATCGTCAAAATCGCTACCGGAATCTATTTTTACCGCATCTCCGACCAGCAGCAGGTTTTTCCACGCGCTTAACTCCTGCCCTTCATGTTCAAAGAAAAATGAAATCCGCTTGCGGTCACTGATCTCCTTTACCTTGGCCGCATCCTTGCGCGTGGTGAAATAGAGACTCAACCCGTTGGGGACAAAACTCCCGATGGAGCGCAGCAGCGGAGTACCGTCATGCCTCACATATGCGAGCACCGCAAATCGTGTCTTATCAATGTAACTGAATACGTCATTTACAAATTTATCATGTACAAATTTTTCACTGCTCATTTTGCTATCCTCCCAGTTTGTTATGTTCTTTTTATTCCTTTATCTCTTCAAGAGATGATGCCAGCAGCAGCGAACCGGTCCAGGCACCTTCCGCAGCCACAATAATATTACTGTTCTTCTTTGTCGCTTCGATGACGCCGGTTGCAGATATCTGGCTGTCGTCATTCAGCTTGAGAAACTTAAACTTGCCATCAGGTTGTTTGACCGCAATACCATAGCCGGTTTTATACTTATCAGGGTCCTGCAGGTCCGCTTTTGTAATACTGGCCGGGTTGCCCTTGGAATCGGTGAAATCCTTGCTGTCCACCAGTATCCCTTCATATTTTCTCTCATCCAGCTTTGCAAGCAGTGACACCACATTATAACTTTCCCCTTCGGTAAACCCTACAACAGTAACTTTGACCGACTCTCCGGATGGATAACTTTTCAAGATTTCCGGCACCTGACTTAGACCGTTCGCGTCAAACTGGAGGTATTTGAAAGAACCGTTATTCTGTTTCAGCGCGATTCCGTATGTGACCGTCGGACCGCTCTGTTTTTGTAAATCGTCTACTGTTACTTTTGCTGTGTTTCCCGCCTGAAAGTTTTCTCGATCAATCAAGATCCCTTCAACAGTCTCGGTAAGATCTTTTTCCGTTAGTGACGAAACCGAGAGTAATCCTTTAGACAATTTGCCAACCACCGAGACGACGATATTTCTTTGCGACGTCGAATCTTTTATTATCTGTGCCGCCACCTTCTGAGAAGGTGCATCAAGCAGGTAAAACTCATATTTGGCCCCCTTCTTGATGGCGACCCCCAGATCATTGGCGGCTTCAGCCGCCGCTTCCAGACTTTTCACCGTAGCCTGACGCAGATTCCCGCCTTTGAAAGCTACGCTGTCCAGCAGAATCCCTTCAGTTTTAATGGTATTTTTTTTGACAGCCGCTGCTGTAACTTTTCTGCCACTCTTTGGACCATTTTCACGTGCGGAGGCCACCGTGCTCATGAAGATAGCCAGGACTGCAAAGGTCAGAAACGGTGTAAACGTTTTGTTAAATGAAATCATACGCGCTGCACCTCCATGATATTATAATTTCTTTTTGTAATAGGGGTTGAACTCGTTGGTATAGACCTTCTCGATGGGAACCGGTTTTTTGATATCGCCGTACGCCAACAGAATATCGTTCCAGAGTGAGATAGTATTTGGCTGTAAAATAGCATCCGGTTCGTAGTAGTTGATGCTGACGTTTTCAAGTTTCAGCTTGTAATGTTCGGCATATAACTGGCGGGCTTTCAGAGGGTTTTTGTTCATGAAATTATTGGTCTTGGCGATTACCCCCACGAATCTCCTCACCAGATCCGGATTCGCTTTAATGAAGTCGTCCGTCATGTAATGGGGGGCGTTACCGCCAACCCCACCCCAGATATCGTAATCGGTGAACAGCACTCGCCACCCTGGTCGCTTGAGGAGAATATCGGGGGACTGGTGAATGCCGGCCACGTCCGTGTTATTGGTGCGCAGCACCGTTTCTTCGGTGCCGGGGGTCACCACCTGGGTCTTGATCGCCTGCTTGGGATTTTTTACCCCCTTGGTTCGGACATATTCGTAGGCTGTATATTCGTTGCACCCCCCCCACGCCGCAACCGTGACACGTTTGCCGACCAGATCCTTATAGGTTTTGATCGGGCTGTTTTCCAAAACCATATAGGTCATATGCGGCTTCTCTTTGGTGGTGTGGCTGCTGGCCGCAACCGCCTTCAAACGGGCACCGCGTGATGTCGCACCGATGGCACGGGGGATATGGCCGTTGCCAATATCAATACCACCGGAGAGCAGTGCGGGAATGACGGCAGATGACCCCAGCGCGCCGACATACTGGAGTTTTATCTTTGCCTCTTTGAGGTAGCCCAATATTCCGGCAAGCTCGAGCGGATTGACTGACAGTCGGCTGGCGACGGATGCGGCCTTGAGGATGTCGTTGCCCTCGGCATCCTTGGGCGCCGTTTTCGGTGCGGCGGATGCGAGGGAGCAGAACATCAGTAGTGACACAATGGTCATCAAAACTGGCTTAACTGATCTGATACTCATGAAGTAACCTCCTAAACATGTAATTTCTTTATTCCGTCACTGTCTGTTTCCAGCTCAGTATTTTTGAATCCAGTTTAACGATAACAAAATTCATTGCCAGGCCGATCAGTGATAGCGTTACCACGCCGGCATACATGGCGGGGATATTGAACATCTGTTCCTGGTAATGGATCATGTAGCCGAGTCCCGAGCTTGCTCCCATCATCTCCGATGCGACCAGAATCAAAATGGAGTGGGTAGCGCTTAATCTGAATCCGGTTAGAATTCCCGGAGTCGAGGCTGGCAGGATGACCTTGAAGAACAGCCAGAAATTGGAGGTTCCCATGGAACGCGCCGATTTAACCAGCAGGGGGTCCACATTCTTGACCCCGGATATGGAGTTGATGAGCAGCGGCCAAGTGCAACCCCAGAGGATAATGGCGATTTTAGAAACTTCATTGATACCGAAGAAAATAATAAACACCGGCATCAGGGCAAAGGTTGAGGTATTGCGAAACACCTGCAGCAGGGGATCCAGGAACTGTTCAAACCGTCCGAACCAACCAATGAAGATACCGAGCGGCACTGCGATCACCACCGCCAGAAACAGGCCGGTAAAGGAACGTTTCAGGCTGGCGGCAATATGAGTAAACAATTCCCCACTTGCCAGCGCGTCATAAAAAGCCTTTACTACATCTGAAAATGGCGGAAAGAACATCGGGTCGAAAAGTCCGAACCTGGGTAACAGTTCCCATACCGTCAGAAACACCATGATAGCCAATGTCCTGTTTAGAATATTGCCGAAAAAGCCACGCACGTTGTCAACTGCCGACCCAGCACCCTGTTCAGACTCTTTTTCAATTTTCTGCTGTACAGCCGCAACGGTATCGTGGCTTCTGGTCCCTGCATTAAAAACGGGATTACCCAGTGGCTGGACTGTGGCCAAGATACTTTTATCCATTGACAGCCTCCTGCCTTTCATCTTCCTGAACAGCTGAAGCGAAACTTTTCTGAGCGATAACCGCCGCTCCAAGCGCACCGGCATAAATGGTGTTCAATTTTACTTCGCTTATTTTATGACCAAGAATTTCTTCCAGAACTTTTTTCATGCCGGCATTGTTGGAAACTCCACCGGTGAACACCAATTCCTCTTCCAAACCGAGACGATTGAACAGGTTGCGCACCCTGCGAGCCGTAGCGATATGAATACCGGCGGCGATGTCTGCGCGTGTCGCACCTTTTGCCTTGAGGGAAATTACCTCGGACTCGGCAAATACGACGCACTGGCTGCTTACATCCGATGGCTTGGTCGCCTTGAGTGATTCGGCGCCCAATTCTTCAGTCGTAAGATCAAGCAGAGACGCGGCTTTTTCCAGGAAGCGACCGGTACCGGCAGCACATTTGTCATTCATGATAAACTCGACTACCTTGCCGGTTTTAGGGTCAACCCGAATCGCCTTGGAGTCCTGACCACCGATATCGACAATGGAACGAACATTGGCGTTCAGCACGTGAGCCCCCATGGCGTGGCAGGATATTTCCGTCACTATCCAGTGTGGAACCTCGCCGAATTCCAGTGAGACGCGGCCATAACCGGTACCGACGATATAGTCGATGTCCGATTGCGCCAGTTTGGTCTGCTTGATTAATTTTCCGAACAGTTTGTCCGCTGTTTCCTGTGTGTGTACCCCGGTGGGGGTGATGGCCGTGTAAAGATGGCCTTTATGCAGCAGCACCGCTTTACCGGTGCGGGAACCGATATCTATACCGATAACTGTTGCATCGCTGATGATGCCGACCTGTTTTTCATCCAGTACATCCTTGAATTTATGGCTCATGGCTTTTCTCCTTATTGGTGGCGGCTTGAGGGCATCAAGCCGCCGACATGTATGTTTCTACTGGAAGGCTCTTATATACTGTGTCAGGAAAGCATCTCGATAAAGGCTTTGATGCGGGTCAAAACCTGTCCGCTGGGGGCTCCGGTCTGGAACGATCCTTCCAGATTGATACTCGGAATCCCCTGCTGATGGAAATATTCACGCCACATTTCACGGTCCACGCTGGCAAAGGAACAGCCAATGTAGCCGTAGAGGATCAGCCCCTTGGCATCGACCTTTTTAATCTCTGACTCGATGATATTGCGGGCAAAAACACTGGCCCCTGCCATGGAGTTGGAATAGACGAAATGGGCCAGTGCATCAACGGGAGGTACATCTTCACGATAGTTCTTGAATGGGACGCTGCGCAGACCCAACAGCGCGCCGCCGGCAAGATCAATGGCTTCGTAGATTCCGAATTCCTGGCCGGTACCTCCGGCCCATACAAGCGGGATAACCTTGTTGCGCTCATCATTATTTACCGGACGGCTTTCCAGTTCTTCCAGCAGCAGATCAAGAGCGGCTTCGTACTCGTCCGGCTTGCCGAAATAGTTGTTCAGACCAACGTTAAGCATCTGAATGGTGGCAAGACTTTTGACATAAAACGGATGCTTGAGCCTGAGTTCCAGAATCCTTTTCATCTTCTCCAGCAAGCGGTTTTTACGTTTCAGCTCAAGTGCCAGCTTGTCTTCATCAATGGCGCTGCTGCCGGTCAGCCACTCGGCAACGTCGTGAACCTGCTGTTTAAAGAATTCGATCAACTTTTCCAGGCGTTCACCTTCGACATTAGCGCCGCGATACAGGACATCATTGTTAAATACATCGTACCCTTCCCGCTTCATCACTTCCCATGCCTGGTTGTACGGTTCGCACGCCGAGCCATTGCCAAGAATACGTTTGATCCCGGCCTTATCCTTGCGAAGATGCCACTGGCCAACGGTGCATTTGACCATGGAGCAGGTTTCAATCGGAAACTGGTAATGATCCTCCGATATCTGCATCACCTCGCGGTCGCTCAAACGCCCCATTTCGCTGAAGGCAACCGGGACAAACCCGGATGCGTATGCCAGCTGCACTTCCCAGCCGTAGCCGCCACACCAGAGGGCATCGATCTTCCCTTCCTTGTATGCTTTTTCGGCGTCGGGAATGTACGCCTCCGACAGGTCCAGAATTTTATTTATCGCAGGAGAGTAACTGTGCACACTTTTGCTGTAGTCGATATACTCGCGCTGACTTGATATTTCCAATGGATCCATAATATGTCCGCTCCTTATTTAAGCTTGCGCTGCATGCGTTCCGCATCCGGTGCATGATCCGCATTGTTGGTCCGCTTCCGAGAAAGCCAGTTTTTCTTCAATAAATTTTCCATTTACCAGATGAGCATTTTCGGTGAGCTTTTCCAATTTGACTTCTCGCTCACCCAGCACCTCAATAAAGGCTTCAAGGCGTGTCCTGAGCTGACCTTCGTCGCTGGCAGAGTAATCGATCGGTACTTCCAGGATCGGCAGACCGAGATCCTGGAAATGTCTGAAAAATTCATGTTTCGTCTGGCCGTAACAGGGGCAGAACTTGAGGTAGGTAAACAGGATGCCGTCAACATCATAATCCTTGGCCAGCTTTCCGGATATTTCGACACGATCCTGCAGCGGTTTCATTCGAGCGCATGGTGCCTGGTCCAGATAGCCGTCGGCGAGTGCCTGGTAGGGGTCACCATTTTCATTGATCTGGTAATCGACGTTTTTGAGGCCGGTGCAATGATCTTCCACGACGATCCTCGCCCCCAGTTCGTCCTCGATCAAAGAGAGTAAACGACGGTCTCCGTCGGCGATTATGCCGCCCGACATCATCAGACGGATTCTGCGAGGGCCTTCATTTGATACTGCCGACAGGGTGTCGTAGATTTCCGTATAAAGCGCCAGAAGTTCTTCGGGTGGCAGATAGAAGAATGCCTTGATCAGATCGAGAAAGTCCTTGCCGGTTAATGGCGGAATTTCCCGTTTACGCAGTTCCGAAATATCGGTAAGCACTTTGCGGATCTTGTTGTACTGCTTGATCTGCTTACGAACTTCATCTTCCGAGACAGTGTTACCGGAAAGCAGCTCCAGATCTTCCTTGAAGTTGATGATCTCGGTACGATAGTAATTACGCGAACTTTCCTTGTGGCGGAGACGCGGCAAATTGAGCACTTCTGCCGGCTGGAAAAAGTCGTCGATGGCCTCACCGACTTTTTTGATGCAGTCGCAGGTGTAAAACGTATAAACCTTGTCGAGAGATTTATAGAGCGGATCGCCCAGTTTGAAGGCTCCCAGGATACTTTTGGCAAAGTCGCAGAAGACCGCCTGGGTAATCTGCTCACCGGCAGAAACCTCTTCCGTATTGCCGGCCCTGAAGAGTCTGATCTGAGCCACACCGGCAGCGTTAATAAGCTCCAACGGCGTATAGGTACAGAGATAGCCTACCTTCTTCCGTTCATCGGCGCCGGTTATCAGCGCTTCCTGCTGTTTGGCGACGCGGTTTTCAAGATCGGTCAAATCAAGGGAATAACTGTCTGCCGCGTTGGCATTTGTAACAGCCGCAGTGGCATGGTATTGCTGGGCATACACAGCCGCGCCAAGTGCTCCGGCAAATATGCTGTCAATTTTTGTTGCTTCAATCTTGTGACCCAGTTGATCTTCCAACGCTTTTTTCATACCGATATTGTTGGAAACTCCGCCGGAGAAAAACAGTTCCGGCTCCAACCCCATGCGACTGAGCAGATTTTTGATGCGACGGGCGGTAGCCAGATGGATGCCGGCGGCGATATCTTCAGATGTTTCACCCCGTGCGCGGAGCGATATAACCTCGGATTCGGCAAATACGACGCACTGGCTGCTGATTTGAGAAGGCTTGTCACCCTTTACCGCTATCGGACCAAGTTCGCTCAATTTGATGTCCAACAGTTCAGCAACCTTTTCAAGAAAACGACCGGTCCCGGCGGCGCATTTATCGTTCATGATAAATTCGACAACCTTGCCGTTTTCAGGATCTACCTTGATCGCCTTGGAGTCCTGTCCACCAATATCGATGATAGTTCTGACTTTGGCATTCAAGTAATGAGCCCCCATGGCGTGGCAGGATATTTCAGTTACAATTTGACGGTTAATTCCTTCAAAATCCATGGCGACCCTGCCATAGCCGGTCCCGACGATATAGTCGATATCCGAACGCTGGAGCCCGGACTTTTCCAATACCTCCGCAAGCAAATCGTCCGCGGTTTCCTGCATGTTGACACCGGTATATTCCTTGGCGGTGTAAATCTTGCCATTGGCCAGCAATACCGCCTTACCCGTCCGGGAACCGATATCGATACCGATTACCTTGGCATCGGTGATAGTTTTGACGAGACTCTCATCGATAACGTTCGCTACTTTCATGGATCCACCCCTTAGTTTATTTATGTATCTACAACAGCACATCGTACAAAAAAACCGGAGATCCCATCGTGACCCGCACGTTGAAACCTCCGGTTTTCCGGTTGGTTTGGCAATCCGCTCTTGAATGAGCGTTTATCCGGTATTAGTCGGCCGCCGGCGGCCGATTGTATGAGTAAAAACTACTATAAATAAAAAAACCGAAGGTCCGCATCGTACTTCTACGATGAAAACCTCCGGTTTTCCGGTTGGTCTCTTTTTATGAAAACATCTGCGGATCTATGTCGCAATCAATCTATTGCTAATCTTTCATATACAGACAATATTCGCTATTTTGACTTTATTGTCTATATATTTTATATTTGTTACTCTATTAAATCTTTCAGACTATGTCAAGATTTTTTATTGTCATTTTATTCCGGGAAGAGAGTATTTTGAAGTCATGAGGGAGCAGGCCACGATTATATAGAAGTATACTGGTGGAAACGGCCATGATAAGCATGCCCAGTATAAAGCGATGTCAGATTATTATCAGGAGAGCATCTCCACAAAAGCCTTTACCCTGGTAAGCACCTGGCCGCTGGGAGCACCGGTCTGGAATGATCCTTCCAGGTTGATGCTGGGGATTCCTTTCTTGTGGAAATATTCACGCCACATTTCACGGTCAACACTGGCAAAGGAACAACCGATGTAGCCGTACAGGATAAGACCCTGAGCCTTGGTCTTTTCCAGTTCGAGCTCGATTACGTTCCGGGCGAAAATCCCGGCGCCCGCACCTTGGTTGTCGTAGACGTAACGGGCCAGCGCCTCAACGGGGGGGATGTCCTCGCGGAAATTCTTGAACGGGACACTGCGCAGGCCAAGGAGCGCCCCGCCCGCCTGATCAATCGCTTCATAGATGCCGAATTCCTGGCCGGTGCCGCCTGCCCAGACCAGCGGAATGACTTTTTTTAGCTCGGCTTCATCAACCGGCTTGGCTTCCAGTTCTTCTATCAGCAAGTCCAGAGTTTCTTCATACTCATCCGGTTTACCGAAGTAGTTGTTTAAACCGACATTGAGCATCTGGATGGTGGCAAGGCTTTTGACATACAGGGGGTGCTTCAGACGTAAATCAAGTATTTTGCGCATCTTTTCCAGCAGCCGGTTTTTGCGCTTGAGTTCAAAGGCCAGTTTGACTTCATCTATCGTGCTGCTGCCGGTCAGCCATTCCACGACCCCGTGAATTTCGCCGACGAAAAAATCAACCAGTTTATCCAGGCGTTTGCCGTCAACCGTTTTGCCACGATAGATGATATCGTTATTGTACACGTCGTACCCCTGGCTCTTCATGACTTCCCACGCCTGGTTGTACGGTTCACAGGCCGAACTGTTGCCCAGGATGCGCTTGATGCCGGACTTATCCTTGCGCAGATGCCACTGACCGACGACACATTTGACCATGGAGCAGGTCTCGATCGGAAACTGGTAATAATCCTCGGCAATCAGCATTACGTCGCGATCGCTGAGCCGCCCCATCTCCCCAAAGGCAACCGGGATCGTATCGCAGGCATACACAAGAGGCACCACCCAGCCGACCGCTCCGCACCAGATAGCCTTCTTGCCATCATTGAACGCTTTTTCAGCGTCGGGAATGTGGTTTTCAGACAGATCAAGAAGTTTGTTGACCGCTTTCGAATAACTGTGCACCTCCTTGCTGTACTCGATGTACTCTCGCTGACTCGTAATATCAAAAGCATCCATCTGATGTACTCCTTGATTGTTTAGTTTCCTCCCGTGGGGAGGAGGTTCTTGCGTATGTTTTCGCTCGGCACTTCTCAGCTGGAGGCTCCTGATTGTGCCGGTGAGCCGGCATTATGTAAGTTGAACATAATTGCGCTCACTTCTGCTCTCCCGTCAGAATGATCGGCACCACACTCATACCGACACGCAAAAGATGCTCCGGATCACTTCCCTTGTTTATCGCGATCCTGACAGGTATTCTT
>JBAQPK010000134.1:0-1997 GCA_049305715.1 Desulfuromonadaceae bacterium
GCAGAAAGAGCACGGCATTGGCGATATCCTCGGGTTTGGCCAGTTCCGGCAGGACGCTCTCCTCACGGGCCTTGGCAAGGAACTCTTCCGGCAGGGCCAGCGCCATTTCAGTCATGACCATTCCCGGTGCAACGGCGTTGACCGTAATCCCCCTGGATCCCAGTTCGCGGGCCAGAGTCTTGGTCAAGCCGATCAGGCCGGCCTTGGAGGAACTGTAGTTGGCCTGGCCAAATTTTCCGCGAATGCCGTTGATGGAGGTGATATTGACGATCCGCCCATAACCGGCCTCGCGCATCGCGGGTGCCAAGGCGCGCACTACATTAAAGGCACCCGTCAAATTGACGGAGAGCACCGACTGCCACTCGTCATCGCTCATCTTGAGTACGCTCCGGTCCCGGGTAATACCTGCGTTGTTGACGACCAGCGATACCGGTGACGGCAGTGACGAGACCGCCTCCGCGACACTGGAGGAGTCAGCGATGTCCACCTTGTGGAAGTGATAGCCATCCGCCCCATCTCCCGGCGCCATGTCAAAGACATGCACCTCGGCACCATAGTTCAGCAAGGCCCGGGTAATGGCCAGTCCGATACCGCGCGCACCACCGGTGACTACTGCAACGCGCCCTGTAAAATCAAGAAAAGCACTCATGGCTCACCTCCTTGGGTTATTGTAAGCATCTTATTGTAGTATTAACGATCCTGCCACACAGCCGGCCGTTTGCCAACAAATGCGGTGAGACCTTCAACGGCATCATGGGTGGCCATCAACTCTTCCACGTACATCTTTTCTACGATAGCAAGCTTGGCGCTTATCCGCTGCGCCACCTCTGCCCGGGCGGCACGTACCGCAAAGCGAAGAGAGCTGGCGCTTAACGACGCAAGATGCTGATCAAAATAGTCCAATGCCGCCTGGTCGGGGTCTTCGGCAACTGCGGTGACCAGACCTATCCTCAGAGCCTCGTCAGCAGTGATGCTCCGTCCGGAGAAGAGCAGGTCTTCCGCCTGGGCCTGACCAATGCGTTCCGGCAGCAGGCACGATGCCGCCGGAGCAAATACCGCCAGCTTCACCTCCGGCTGGCCGAACATGGAACCGGGTGCGGCAAAGAGCAGATTGCCGGCGGCGGCAACTTCCAGCCCGCCGCCCAGACACTGGCCGCGCACGGCAACCAGTACAGGAACCGGACTTTCCACCAGTTGCCGGACCAGGGTATGAAGCGATTGGAGCATCCCGGCAAAAGAGCCGGGAAGATGTTCTTCAACGCTGGCGCCGAAACTGAAGTGAGGACCCTCCGCCGCAAGAAGGACTGCCCGCAGCTCCGCCTTGGGCAGGTGTTCGCCCAGTGCTGATGTAAGAGCCGCAATCATGGCGGCGTCGACGATATTGGCCTTGGGACGGGCCAGAGTCAGGCGGAGCAGCTGACCTCCCTGTTCCAGGGACACTTTGAGTGGGCTTTCTGTTGCAGTGCTCATCTGTTTTCTCCTTGTCAATGACCGGGGGCGAGAATTGCCCGTCTGGTCAGCTTATGGGCGTGGGCATCGGCAAAGACCTCGTTGATTCTGTCTAGGGGATGCTTCTCGATAAACGGTGTCAGGGCGATCTTTTTGTCCAGCACCAGATCCAGTGCCGCCGGATAGAGCTCGGTCAGACAGCCCCAGTTGCCCAGCGCCCTGGCATGGAAGGCCATCAGGTTGGAGAGGCGCAGTTCGATCTTGTCCATGGTAAATCCGACCACTGACAGGGTTGACCCGTAGGTCACGAGGCCATAGGCGGTCTCCTGTCCGGCAGCGCTCCCCGAGCATTCGAATATTTTCCAACACGTGTCACGCAGTCCCTTTTCCTTGACAAAGGCGGTGATCACCTTTTTCATGTCACGTCCCTGAACTTCTCTGGCGTTGATGGTCAAACCGGCACCATAGTTGGCCATGTTGTCAAGCTTGGTCTGATCCACGTCGATGGCGACAACGGTAGCACCGAAGGCCTTGGCAATCTGCACCGC
>JBAQPK010000135.1:0-2609 GCA_049305715.1 Desulfuromonadaceae bacterium
GTAGGGTTTATAGATAGTAAGCGCCCATTTGTCAAGGAGTTTTTAGAAGTTCCCGCAGGCACATCCTTCGATAACATTTATTTATGAGGCAACTAAGGCAGCGTCAAAGAGGTGCCCATCATTCTGAGGCCGGTTTTGGATCGTATCTGGGATCATCCCTCGTCGAAGGTTGCACCCGGCCCCCCTTTTGCTGATTTCCAGACAACCATCTGCTTTTTCAGCTTCCGAAAAAAATCCCCTAAAGTTACTTACGAAAGCTTCCGCTAAACAAGCATTGCCGAACCTAGACATATGGTGTCAAGGTTGTGAGGGAAGGGGGAGCGATCCACCGGAGGGAGGTGCGTCAATGGTGCACGATGTTTCATTTAATTGTGCGGAGAGTTTTTCAGCAATAGACAATCGAAAGTAAAGAACTATTTGTAAAGGAGGAAAAAGAACAAAATGAAGATAAAACAATTTTTTCTCGCGGCATTAACGTCTGGGTTAATCATCTTATGTTCCGGAAGCGCTATGGCTCTCGAGGCAAGTGATATAGCAATTCACGCTTTTATCACGCAAGGTTTCCTGTTGTCTTCGGATAATAACTACCTGTCCGCCAACACCAAAGACGGAAGCTTTGAATTCAGCCGGATGGGGATGAATTTTCCCTGGAGCCGTATGACAGCGCATTGGCATACAGCTGTTCTCCAGGGACTTGGGAACAAAAGGGAACAATGATATCGTCCTGGATTGGGGCTACCTGGATTATCGGTGGCAAGATTACTTAGGGGTTCGTGTCGGAAAGATTAAGACTCCGTACGGATTATACAATGAGGGACGGGACATGGATTTCTTGCACACATTTATTCTGCTGCCCCAAAGCGTTTACCCGGAAAACATGCGTGACCTTTTGGTATCCATTCAGGGGGCCTGCCTGTACGGCACTGTTGAGCTGGGAACACTCGGCGGCCTTGATTATCAAGTCATTGGCGGCACTGAGAATATTGACGCATCAGCCCCTTTTTATTCGGACCTCTTTAATCGGGCGACGGTGGGCACACCGTTTTACGGCGCGCCGATTGCGGGTCTAACGGCCAATATGGACTATATGGTAGGTGGCTCCCTTCAGTGGAAAACCCCTCTCGAGGGGCTCCGCCTGGGTGTAATTCCATTTCTAATTCATTAGCACATTAATAATCCAAGGCCAAGCAACGCTGGAATGGATACGATCATGATCATTCTCCATATCGTGCAACGCTTTTTCAAGGTGATTCTCTAGGGAATCAATGCTATCGAAAACTCGGTTGTGAAATTCCTTTTCCCTCAAATCGTCCCAGATATGCTCCACAGGGTTGAGTTCCGGAGAATATGCCGGCAGGCTGATTAGACGGAGATTGTGCGGGATTATAAGCAATTGGCTTTTATGCCAACCAGCGCCGTCAAGCACCATGACGATCCGTTCATTTGGGTGTCTGGCAGCCACCTCATCAATAAATATTTGCATACACTCTCCGTTAACATGGGGCAGCATCAGTGAATCCATTTTACCATCGGAGACAGAGACCGCCGCGTAAGCATAAGTGTATTCCTGGCTCACCATTGCGTAACAAACGGGACGAATGGGCTTCGGACACCAGCAACGCCGTGTATCAGAAATACGACCGAAGCGTGCCTCGTCCATAAACATCAGTCGAATTGGCCCTTCGCCCTCCCACGCTTTCCCTATTTCGGCGATAAGATCGGGAAGTTTCTTTTCCAATCGGCTTGAGCTTCCGGATCGGATTTGGGGTGCCGTTTATCTGGAGCGAGCTTGCGCCACTCGTGCCGGTGCAGCAGATTATAAGCGGATGCCAGCGCAACATTGCGCCCCAAGCGTTGATCCAAAGCACTCTTTATCTCGCCTACGACAAGAATCCCACCTTCTTTCGCTTTATCAAAGAAGGGTGCCAGAAAAACCTTCTCCTCTTCAAGGCTCATGTTCTCCCGGCGTCGTCCGCCTCGTGACGGCTTGTCCTCACGAGAAATGCCTCCTGCCCGTATGAAGCGATTACGCAACTGGCAGGCCCAACCAGTCGAGACACCAATCGCACGAGCTGTTTGTTCTATCGATAAACCAAATTCCAAAGGTAACACTACAGCTTGAGCCTGTCTCAACTCTTCTGCTGTCTTGGCCTTGGATAGACGCTCTCTTGCTCTCTCCAATAAATTGCCGCCTCTCGCCCTCCTTGCCATAGCCACACCTCCTTATGGATATGTGACCTTTATATCATTTATGAATTAGAAATGGAATAAATAGTGCGATGGTAGAGATGAACAACATGATTAGACAAACGGCTGGCAATGCTGAGGAATCTGCTGGTGCCGCCGAAGAGATGAGCGTTCAGGCTAGGCAGAAGAGAGAAATCGTCAGGGGGCTGGCGGTGCTGGTGGGCGGCAGTAGAACGGCGCTCAGCAATTACGCTAAAGGGGGGATAGCGGTCGATAATGAACCGTTTCACCACGGACTTTTAATCCGAGAGTGCGTTTCCACGCTTGGCAAGTGAAAAAGAGCGGGCGAAATTTTGCCCAGTCAGCATTGTTCTTGCCTTTTCCCTCATTCCGGCGCCTCGCCCAGGTAAACCTCTTGCACC
>JBAQPK010000136.1:0-3072 GCA_049305715.1 Desulfuromonadaceae bacterium
GCCGTTTCCTACATCCGCACCGTCATGGACAAGAACGTGCTGGTGGAGGTCAACCCGATTTTCGAAAAAATCGCAAAAGAGCGGGGTTTCTACTCTGAAGAACTCATGAAAAGAATAGCCGAACATGGCACCGCTGCTGACATCGCCGAAATTCCGGCTGATATCCGCAACGTATTCGTCACTTCTCACGAAATAGCGCCCGAATACCATATTCAGATGCAGTCGGCCTTCCAGCTCTACACCGACAATGCCGTTTCTAAAACGGTCAATTTTTCAAATAACGCCACCATCGAAGACGTTGAAAGAGTGTACATGCTTGCCTATGAAACCGGATGCAAGGGTGTCACCATTTATCGCGACGGTTCAAGGGACGAACAGGTACTCTCAACCGGCAAGAAAGAAGAGCAGGCCGCAGCGGTTGCAGCCACACCGGTCGAAGATGACAAGAAAGCCGTCAAACGGGAGCGCCCCAAGGCGCTTAAAGGTGCTACCCATCAGATGCAGACCGGTTGCGGCCCCCTCTACATTACAATCAACGAAGACAAAAACGGCTTATTTGAGCTTTTCACCACGATGGGTAAAGCCGGGGGATGCGCCGCCTCCCAGAGCGAAGCGATCGGCCGCATGGTGTCACTCGCCTGGCGCAGCGGCATCCAGGCCCGTCAAGTGGTGAAGCAGCTTCAGGGCATCTCCTGCCACTGCCCGTCAGGCTTCGGCGACAACCGCGTGCTTTCATGCGCAGACGCGGTTGCAAAAGCGATCCAGAACCATCTTATAGACTGCGGATATGACATCGACAGCGAATCCGTCGGACATGAGCGCGGAGCCTGCCCGGAGTGCGGCGGCATTGTCGAGCATGAGGGGGGCTGCTCAGTCTGCCACATCTGCGGTTATTCGGAATGTGCATAAATATTTTCGCATTGCTGCCATAAGCTGCTTGACAAGCAGGTGCATTATATGACATAAATACCAAGTTAAACTGACTACTTGTTACGGGGTTGTAGCTCATTTGGTTAGAGTGCCAGCCTGTCACGCTGGAAGTCGCGGGTTCGAGCCCCGTCAACCCCGCCATAAACAAAAAAAGGTGCCTTGCAAAGGGCGCCTTTTTTGTTTTTTACCGCTGCCTTATGCAAACAGTTTTGTCCGGTTTACACAGTTGCTATCGTACACTCACTCCCTACCTCAAACCTAAACGGCCAAGAATGATTCCCAGATATTTGTTCAGCACGTTGTCTCGTGAAAGAAAAAAGATGACCGGGAGCTTCCTCGTTCCAATGGCTTCAAGCATCCGTTCAATCTCCGGGCTCCCCCCGAGTACCATCCCCTGCCTGAACGCCTGAAGCGCTTCAAATGTATTACCCGCAATCAGATAAACTTTTCCGAGATACAGGTAATGGAGAGGATTGACCGGGTCGTGTGCGATCGAGGTGCGGCACAATTCGAATGCCCGGGTGAGTTGACCGCGCTGCTTGGCGATACAGAACCCGAGACGGGAATGCCAGAGCGGGTCATCCCAAATGCCGAGTGCCCGCTCGAGGCAGGCGAGTGCAGCCAGAACATTGTTCCGGTCAAGTTCATACTGTGCCCGATCGAATTCCATCTGGGCAATGGCGCCGGATTCCGGATCCATCGTAACCTCCTTATTATTAAAGGTTCTTCCAAAACTGCCGACTGATGTCGTCGGACAATTAAGTTCTTACCAAACCGAACTGTAACCAGCTGATTTTGCGTTGTGGTCATTTGCAAGAAAAAAGCTAAAGTTCTTACAAAACGGTATAAATGACAATTAAGTTCTTACAAGTCAAGACAATTAAGTTCTTACATTTTTGCATTCAAAGCGGGCTTTGTAGAAGCGATTTACCACTACTTCAGCCACAGACCACGGGCATTCTGTCAGCACTCTGAGATGTAGTTGTGGATATATTTCCGAAGATGTTTGCATTGATTCGGGGGTTCTTAATATTTAAATATTCAGGTATTTGACCAAAGCTGGGATACTGACTGCAGATTGATGGCAAGTCAAAAGTCACGGCTTTTTAAGGCAAGGATCAATAGCACGGCATCTCGCTCGGAATCATCGATGATCAGTACGCGGATCTGGTTTTTCATTTTATCCCATACCCCTTTCCGGGTGGTTCGTTCATACAGAAAAGCATAGAGCAATTTACCATGATCGTTCTCCGCTAACCCAGGGTGAAATAGAACGTAGCTCCTTCTCCCACCGCTGCCTGCGCCCAGATCTGCCCGTTGTGGCGATGGATAATCCGCTCAACCGTAGCCAGGCCGATGCCGATACCGGGAAATTCGGCAGCTTTATGCAACCGATGGAATGGGAGGAAGAGTTTGTCGCTGTTGGACATGTCAAAGCCAGCCCCATTGTCTCGTACAAAGTAAACGGTTTTGCCCCCACGCTCCTCTGCGCCAAACTCAATTCGGCCATCGCTGCGCTGGCTCGTGTATTTCCAGGCATTGCCAAGCAGGTTCTCCATGGCTGACCTGAGTAGCTGGCGGTCGGCATACGCCTTCACATTTGGCGTAATGTGGATACTCACCCTTCGATCAGGCTCCGCCTTGTGAAGTTCATTTACCACTATCGTCGCCATTGAGGAAAGATCCACCTGCTCAGCGGAAAGTTCACCACGAGATGATCGGGAGAGGCTCAGCAGTCCGTCGATGAGATTTCTCATCTCTTGACTCCCCTCCTGAAGGTAGCGCAGATACGTTTTCCCCTCCTCATCCAGCTTGTCCCAGTAATCCTTCAGCAGCGCCGTGCTGAATCCATCTATAGCCCGTAAGGGCGCACGTAGGTCATGGGAAACAGTGTAAGCAAAGGTATCAAGCTCCCTGTTGGCATTTTCAAGTTGTGCAGTTCTCTCCTGTACTCGTTTCTCAAGCCCTTTGTTCAGCTCTTTGATATCTTCCTCTTTTTTTCTGCGGGCGATTTCCACACGAGTGAAGGAATAAACATGAATGGCGGATATTAGAAAGAAGATTGCCGCTACCTTTATAAACCTTCCCTTCAGCCTTTCCAACCTTCTTTCATAAATGATTTCTTCTCTGCCACCACATCCC
>JBAQPK010000137.1:0-7747 GCA_049305715.1 Desulfuromonadaceae bacterium
GGAAAGTAGTCCAGCAAGGTCTATTTTCTTGCATAAAGACGATATCCAGCTTGTAAGAATATTTTCAATATCAACCAATGTCGGAGAATCCAAGTCCACATGTATGTCTGTCAAAGGTCATCTCCCTTGTCTGCGCCGTTGAAGAAAGTTGAAGATTGTCACGGCTACCAGACAACTCGGGACAGAAACCATTGCCAATGTAGCAGCTAGTATTACTGTCCAGCCCAAAGCACCTTCACCGGACGGAGATGGGTATAACAGTTGAGGAACTGACGCCAGACCAGCACAAAGAAACGCGGGGGCGATTACGGCTATAAAGACTTGTAGGATGACTGGTTGTATCTTTCTGATTGCCCAAGCTATCCCAAATGAGGTAAGTCCTACAGGGATATACCAGATGAATTCGCCCATACTTGTCCATTTCAGTGGTTGTTTTTTATTCTCGTCTAATCGTTATTCACCGGAATTCCGCTCATCCAACCAAAATAGATATTTAGTCTATTAACATGAAAAAAAATAACATTATAGCCCAGTTTAAATCAGTCCGGAATATACTGTGACTGCCCGTTTTGCGCAATGAGTAATAATTTAGGTTGTCCGCTTTTACATCCCGGTTTGAACAATAGTGATTCGAGTGTATTGACAACGCCGCCCATATCTCGGATAACCAATCCCATGAAAATCGTCATTGTCGAAAACCCCCGCCCCCTGACGGCCGAACATTACAACGACGTAGCCAATGCGCCGCTGTCGGCCAGTTTGAACAGCGGCTATGCCCTTGCTATTGCCCGCCGGGCCGGGTGGGATGCCGCATACCTGGACTTCACCTCCGGTAATCCGGACGCGGAGGCGATCGCGGCGACCATCCTCGCCGAAGACGCCGACATCGTCCTCATCCACTGGGTCTACTCCTGGGGGCATGAAGAGCTTGTCCGCTCTATCCTCGATCTGCTGCGGCGGGAGAGCGCCGCCCCCCTCGGCGCCTTCGGTCTCTTTCCCACCCTTTCCCGCAACCGCCTTCTGCGGTACGCCCCGCAGCTTGACTTTATCCTGGCCGGTGAGTTCGAGGATACGCTGGCCGAACTGCTGCCACTCTTCGGTGGACGGTGCGGCATTGCGGCGCTGCCGGGTGTGGTTCTGCGGGGCGGGCAGTATATGCCGCGCCCGCTGATCGCCGATCTCTCCCTGCTGCCGGTGCCGGATGATGTCGGCTCCAACCTCGGCTATGCGAACCTGAACATTGCCGCCAGCCGCGGCTGCTACGGTGAATGCAGCTTCTGTTTTATCCACGGCTACTACGGCTGCAGCCGCCGCAGGACCCGCGACCTTGCCTCGCTGGAGCGGGAGATCGGGATCCGCCTGTCGC
Source organism: Desulfuromonadaceae bacterium (assembly GCA_049305715.1). Taxonomy (GTDB): domain Bacteria; phylum Desulfobacterota; class Desulfuromonadia; order Geobacterales; family Pseudopelobacteraceae; genus JACRCG01. The sequence goes on from JBAQPK010000137.1 coordinate 1,367, forward strand.
GGCGCGACATCGGCAGCCTCTACTTCATTGACCCGACCTTCATCGGCCTGGGTGAGGGCGAGCGGGAACGGACCCGGGAGATCGGCCGGATGGCGCGACGCTTCGGGCTGCCGTTCGGCTTCGAGACGCGGGTGGACGGCATCGACGGGGAGCTGCTGGCGAACCTGGCCGACCTCGGCGCGACCTCAGTCTTTCTCGGCATCGAATCCGGGTGCGATTCGGTGCTGCAGCGGATCGGCAAACGGATAACCACGGAGCAGATCCGGCGCGGGGTGCGGGCCGTCCGGGAGAGCGGGCTGGAGCTGAATCTCGGCTTCATCATGTTTGAACCCGATGCGACGCTGGCCGAACTGGAAGAGAACTATGCCTTTCTTGATGAGCTGGGTCTGCTTGAAGGTCATGGGCTGACCGCCAATCTGCTCTACCACAACCAGATCGTGCTGCACGGCTCGGCGGCCTGGGAGCGCTTCGGAAGTGAGGGGCGGCTGCTGCTGGACGAGCGGCTCCCGTTCGAGGCCCGCTGCCGTTTTCGTGACGAGCGGGTGGGACAGGTCTGTGCGGCGATGGGGCGGTTGACCTCGGGCTATTTCACCGCCATGGACGGCATCCGGCAGAACCTCTCAGCTGCCGCCGCCGGCTGCGGGGGGGAGAGCCGGGGCTCCGACTCCGGCAGCACCCTCAACGCTCTTCTCAAGGACGCCTTCCGCGCGCTCTGCCGCGCCGCGCAGGCGTCGGCACCGCAGGCGGTTGCAGGTGTGGAGGGTGAGTATGCCGAGCGGTTGCAGGACACCCTTCCGCCCCGATGAATACTGGAGAACTTGCAATATCGCTACCGGACCTCCTGCCGTCACTTTTTGCTGTTCCACCTCGCGCCCTTGTGGTAATTGAATTGATATGCGCCTGATTTTTATTGCCTTTCAATTCCTGACCATCATCCCGCTCCCCTTCGGCATCCGCTGCGAAAAAGAGGACCTGGGGCGTTCCACCGCATTTTTTCCGGTCGTGGGCTTCGCAATGGGGGGGCTCCTTGTCGGCGCCGACTGGGTGATTTCCCCCTGGCTCGCCCGCCCGCTCTGCGATGCCCTGCTGATAACCCTGCTGACCCTGATTACCGGCGCGCTGCATCTGGACGGCCTGGCGGATGTCTGCGACGGGCTCGCTGCCCGCGGCGGGAGGGAGCGCTTTCTGGCGGTCATGAAGGATTCACAGGTGGGGGCGGTCGGCGCGGTCGGACTCGTGCTCGGCCTGCTGCTGAAGTGGCAGGCTCTTGTGGTGGTGCCGCCGGAGTTCAAATGGCAGGCGTTATTGCTCTTTCCGGCGCTGGCCCGCTTCGGCCAGGTGCTGACGATGACCGGCGCCCGCCACGCCCGGCAGGATGGGCTCGGCGCCTCAATCGCCCAGGGGACCGGCGCGGTGACTCTTGCTGCCGCATGTGCGACGGCAGCCGCTGCGAGTTGGTGCCTGCTCGGCCTCACGGGGATGCTGCCGCTGGCCGCACTCTGCATGCTGACTTTTGCCGGGCGGATGTTTTTCCAGCGCAAGCTCGGCGGTCTGACCGGCGATACGATCGGCTGCCTCAGCGAGCTCAACGAGATTCTGGTTCTGGTGGTTATGTCGGTGCTGCCGCAGATCAGGTTCTGATACCCAACAGTCAGCTTCGGAGAATACCGATGACACCACATACCCGCATTCATCTCATCCGCCACGGCCAGGTGGCCGGCTTTGACCAGCCCCGCTATAACGGTCAGACCGACGTGGCGCTGACCGAGTACGGCGTTGAGCAGTACCATCGCATCAGAGAGCGTCTCGCCGATACGAAAATAGCCGCCTGCTATACGAGCGACCTGACCCGCTGCACGACCGGCGCCGGCATCATCTGTCAGGCATTCGGGATCGAGCCGGTACACCGCCGCGAGCTGCGCGAGTTGAATATCGGGGTCTGGGAAGGGATGACCTGGCAGGAGATCCGCAGTTCCTGGCCGGACGGGTGGCAGGCGCGGCTGGACGACCTGGTCAATTACCGGGTGCCGGGGGGGGAAAACCTGCTGGATGTCGAAGCGCGGGTCATGCCGGTCATCAACGAGATCGTGGAGCGGCACAAGGATCAGGAAGTGCTGGTTGTCGGTCATGGCGGGGTCAACCGCATCGTGTTGCTGAACGCCATCGGCGCGCCCCTGGCGGGGATGTTCAGCATCGAGCAGAATTACGGCTGCTATAATATCATCGACTATTATGCCGACGGGCGGGCGACCGTGAAGCTGCTGAACGGATGACGCTACATGGATGAGGGCTGCAGAAAAACGGCAGGCTGACAGAAAGGAAGATACTATGAGAGCACGGGGTCCGCGAACAGTCACCCTTCCCAGCGCCGATGAGGCTGCCGCCATCCTCAAAAAGATGCGCGACGAGGTTGACAATAACTCCAACTACCGGACGAAATCCCTGAAAATTCACGGTCCGGTCTGCGCCAAATGCGGTCGCGAGTTCGATCAGACGAACATCAACCTCCTGACCGTCCACCACAAGGACGGCAATCATCACAACAACCCGCCCGATGGTTCGAACTGGGAAAATCTATGCACCCATTGCCATGACGACGAACATGCGCGTGGGGTGTTGGGGGAGTATCTCTCCAAAACTACCTGACGGTGCGACGGGTATGTGAAGTTCAGGCAGATCAGCAGAGCAGCGGCAGGAGGAATTCAGGGGACACGGCTGATCAGATCGATTTTGACCATACGGATTGTTGTGGGAGCGGGGGTATTGTCACTGATACGTGGGAGGTGCGGATAAGACGACGCAAGAGACGCCGCTTCCCGCCATGGGGAAGAGGCAACGGGAATGCTGTCTGCAATCCCAGTCACTTTCTGCCCGGCCAATAACTGCCTCCGGTCAGGGTCGCGGTTATGCTTCCGACGATGACCTTTGATTTCATCTGCACCGGAATCCGGCGGTCATCGTCGGTCAGCCAGATAAACATATCGCCCGTGCGGGAAAAAATCCCCTCCGATTTCAGGAGCGGGTGGATCACGATGGTTTTGAATCGCCCCAGAGGGGTGGTGATCTCTTCCCTCCGCAGCACCTTGACCTCCGTGTTCCATAACCGCTTGCAATCATAGATGTCGATGTAGTACGAGGTGCCAACCTGTAACGGTATCGAGCGGAAGTAAAAGAAGCTGGAAAGGGTGTCGTATGTACGTTTGGTGATGGAATGCCGCATCTCGCTCTTTTTCAGGTGATCAATGGTTGTGACTTCCAGCTTCTCGCGATCAAAGCGTGCCTCACGGTCGGTTCTCGTTTTTCCTTCACGCTTTCGTTCCTGATACAGCCGTGGTGACCCGATCTGCAGAGGCGGAGTGCCTGAAGTCAGATACGATTCGATTCGGTCGTCCACCGGAAAAAAGAAGCGCAGCCAGTTTGCCGACCGGGCGGTTGAAATAATATGGATATCCGAGCCGTTCTGCTTGACCTCCTGTACTGCATGGCCGGCGGTGATGCCGGTATAGGAAAGCTCAAATTCCAGCCGCTCCGGGATAGGGAATGCCGCCGCAATGGCGGCGGGGCCGGACAGAAATGCCGCCGCCATCAGAATTACTGCTGTGTACAAAAAATGCTTTCTCCGCATTATCCGTTTCCCTGGCCCTTTATCCCTATTACGCCTGACCGACGGCCTCTGATTGCTCAAATGCGGTGCGGGCCTTGTGCATTTCTTCGACTTCCCGAAGTTTGTCACCTATCCAGGCATGGAATACCTTGGCATTCTCGTAACTCATGACAACGCCGGTATCAATAAAACGAACCATGCTGCCGGCCAGGTCCTTGGGTTCTACGCCGGTTTCGCGACCGATTGCTCCCTCAGGGGTGATCTCATGTGAAATGGCCTCCGGCAGCGGCTGACGCTCAAGGTAGAAGTTGATCACCATTTCGCCGCGAGGAGAGAAGCCCCCCTGGGCGCCGTTGACATAGGTAGGGTTGTAGCCGTAATTGAATACGTATTTGAAGGTCAACTCGGGTTTCTTGCTGCTCATCGGTTTATTCTCCTTTGATCTGTTGTAAATGGTGAGTGCCGCAATTGCATCGACTACCTATCATAATCGGAGGGGCAAGGAAAAGAATTTCTTGCAATCTTCGGCGGCTATCACTATAAAGACTAAAATGATCTTTTAAGGAGGTATTCCCCGGTATGTACAAGACTATGAGTATACGTATGGTATTTATGGGTATAGTGCTCTTGGCAGGCAGTGTCCACGCAGGTGACAGCGGGCCACGTATCCTGTTTGACCAGGGGCATAATCAGCGCTTTTTGATAGAAGAAAAGGGTGAACTGCAGTTGTCAAAACTGGCCGATATCATGCGTGCCCAGGGAGCTCACGTCGCTTCAACAAAGAAACCGTTAGATGATGACGCTCTCAGGGATAGTTCCGCCCTGGTCATTTCCGGCCCTTTTGAATCGCTGCGCCCTGAAGAGGTCGAGGCGGTCGTACGATTCATCGAAAAAGGGGGACGGCTTGCGGCGATGCTTCATATCGGACCGCCGCTGGCAGGATTGCTCGCCCGGCTCGATCTGGACCACTCCAATGCCGTGCTGCATGAGCGCACTAACGTTATTGATACGGATATCAATTTCAGAGTCTTCTCCCTGTCCGCTTCTCCGTTGTTTGCCGGCCTTGCGCGGTTCTCGGTGTACGGTGGCTGGGCACTTGACCCGGGCAAGGCCGGGACGTCGCTGGCCCGGACGTCACCAGACGCCTGGGCGGACCTTGATGGCGACAAGCGGCTGTCAAAGGGCGATGCCGCCGGACCGTTCACCGTTGCCGTGTCGGGAGCGCTTGGAGCCGGCCGTTTCGTCGTGTTCGGTGATGATGCCATCTTCCAGAACCGCTATCTTGACGAAGATAACGGCAGACTGGCCGCCAATCTTTCCGGATGGTTGGCGGGCGGGCAATAATCGTGTTTGACATCCGAGGCTGTTATTTAGTAGAAGAACCGGAGTTATTTTATCCTGGAGGTGCGTGAATGAAAATGTTTTCCAAAATTGCTCTGATTGCCGTAGCGCTGCTTTTTTCTGTCTCCCCCGGTTTTGCCGCGGAGGTGAAAACGGATGCCAAGCCGTCCCCCGCTTCCGCCATGGAAAAGGCAAAAGTCCCGGCTGCTGCTGAAAAAACCGCTGCCAAGGCCTCGCTCGTTGATATTAACACCGCCACCGATGCCGAGCTGAAGGCGATTCCCGGGCTCGGCGAAGCATTGGCCGCCAAAATTATTGCCGGTCGGCCGTATGCCAACAAGGCCCAGCTTAAATCGCGCAAAGTTCTTTCTCCCCTCTTGTACGAGCAGGTAAAGGATCGGATTATCGCCAAGCAGCCGGCGAAAAGCGACAAAGTAGCTGCCAAGCTGGCCGGCAAAAAGTAGTTTCAATACTGATACCGTCCCGGTCTTCAGGGCATCCGTTTTCGGGTGCCCTGTTTTGTTTGCTCGCGGGTAACCCTTGACTTTCCGCCGGGATACCTGCTATTCGTGTGCTGATGTACATGAGGCAAGGAGCTGTAATGAAACCGCTTTTTTTGAACCCCCCAACGTTTGAAGACTTCGACGGCGGCGCCGGCGCCCGCTATCAGGCCTCCCGCGAAGTGACCTCCTTCTGGTATCCGACCTGGCTCTGTTTCCCTGCGGGGATGATTGAGGGGAGCCGTGTCGTTGACGCCCCGGTGCAGAAATTTACCCTGGAGGACTGCCTCGCCATTGCACAGGATTTCGACATGGTGGTGATGTACACCTCCACGCCGACACTGCAGATCGATATCGAGACCGCCCGTCGCATCAAGGAGGTCAAGCCTGGCATCGTTACGGTGCTGACCGGGCCGCATGTCTCCGTGCTGCCGGAAGAGTCGCTCCGGGCCGGGACCGGGGTTATCGATATCGTTTGTCGTGGTGAGTTTGATTATTCCACCAAGGAGCTCTGTGAAGGGCGCGACTGGAGCCGGGTGGACGGCATCAGCTTCTTCGAGGATGGACTGGTCGTGCACACCCCCGACCGCCCTCCGATAGCAGATCTGGATGCACTCCCTTTTGTGGCGCCGATCTATAAACGGGACCTGCCGATCACGGAATATGTTATCCCGCATTTCAAAAACCCCTACGTTTCAATCTATTCCAGCCGCGGCTGCCCCTCTCGCTGCATCTACTGCCTCTGGCCGCAGACCTTTTCCGGCCGCACCATGCGGGTCCGGTCACCCCGGAATGTGTACGAGGAGATCAGCTGGATCGTCGCCAATATCCCCGAAATGCGCGAGCTCTCTTTCGACGACGACACCTTTACCGCCGACCGGAAGCATGCCTGTGATATTGCCGGCCTGATCAAGCCGCTCGGCATCTCCTGGACGA
>JBAQPK010000138.1:0-7821 GCA_049305715.1 Desulfuromonadaceae bacterium
TGACAACCCTGGCAAGAAGGCGTTTTTGCAAGCTCCGGCCGCCATCGTGGTCTGCGGAAATCCGGAAGAGTCGGATGTGAGCCACGGCATTGATTATTATGTGGCGGACGTTGCCATTGCCTTTGAACATATTTGTCTGGCTGCCCACGCTCTCGGACTTGGCACCTGCTGGATGGGACTCTTTGACGAAGCAGAACTGAAATTAAAGCTGAATATTCCCGATAACATACGGGTTGTGGGTATTACCCCGCTTGGTTATCCCGACCAGGAACCGAAGCAGAGGCCGCGCAAGGAATTGCAGGAGATAGCCTTTTTTAACGAGTGGCCGTAGGGGCGCGTGCACGCCCCCTCTGTTGACCGATTATTGCAACCAGGGCGGACGCAATCCGCCCCTACATATTACGGAGATATGATCATGCTGACACAGGCAGAAGCGATGCAGAGAGTCACCACCATGCAGGCGCAGCTCCAGGCCAAGGGGCTGGACGGCGCACTGTTTATCTTTCCAATTGATGTGTACTACTTCTCCGGCACCCGCCAGAATTCGACCCTCTGGATTCCGGCGTCCGGCGAGCCGGTCCTGATGGTGCGCAAGAGCCTGGCCCGGGCCAGGATCGAAAGCGCCCTGGCCGACATCCGGCCGTTCCCTTCGAGCAAGGAATTCTCCTCCCTGTTCGGAGAGGGGGTGCGGAAAATCGGCTTCACCTTCGATGTCGCGCCGGTACAACAGCTTAATTACTACTCGAAACTGCTGCCGGGACGGGAGTTTGTCGATATATCCGCCGTCAATCGCGAAGTCCGTTCGGTCAAGTCGGCCTATGAGCTCGAACAACTTCGCATCTCAGGCGCTTCTCTCAGTTCGGTTTTCGCCCAGGTACCGCAGTTTCTCAAGGAAGGGATGCGCGAGCTTGACCTGGCGGCGGAATTCGAGCATCGGCTCCGGGTCGCCGGCAATGAGGGGTTCATCCGGATGCGCGCCTTCAACCAGGAGCTGTTCGTGGGGCTGGCCCTTTCGGCCGGCGCCGCTTCCTACGGTTTTTTCGACGGCGCCGTTACCGGGCGCGGGCTCTCCAATGCCTCGCCGCAGGGGGCGTCACTGCAGACCATCGTCCGCAACGAGCCGGTTTTACTCGATTATGTTGGCGTGTTCAACGGTTATGTCAGCGATATGACCCGTATTTTCGTGATCGGAGCGCTTGATCCGGAACTGCAACAGGCTTTTGATCTGTCGCTGGAGATTCAGGCGCACCTGCAGAAAGCCCTGAAGCCGGGTGCGGTCTGTGAAGATCTGTTTCTGCAGGCGGTTGAAATTGCCGAAAGAGGGGGGCTTGGCGCCAATTTCATGGGCATGCCGGGGGAACAGGCCCGTTTTGTCGGACATGGGGTCGGTCTGGAACTCGATGAATTCCCGGTGCTGGCACAAGGATTCAAGGTGCCGCTGCAGGCCGGCCAGACGATTGCAATCGAGCCCAAGTTCGTCTTCCCCGGCAAAGGGGTCATCGGCATCGAGAATACGTTTGCCGTATCGAGCGATGGCGGCGAGAAGCTAACTGCTATCGACGACCGGATAGTCTTTTTATAACAGCTTCCCGTAATGCATCCACTGCGGGTCTGTCGTCAGGTAGTACAGTACTTAAGCGGACTGTAATCCTGTGGCGACATTTTCTTCTGGACTCGGCAACTGCCCGTTTGATGGCGTAGTCGTATAATCGCGTTATAAATTTAGTTGACATGAACGTAAACGGAATGTATAGTTTGAAGCATCAAACAGATTCGGAGGCGTGAATATGAGTGAAGAAGTATATGTCGTCGATGGTATGAGGACTCCGTTCGGCTCTTTTGGCGGGGTTTTGTCGGATGTTGCCGCTCCTCAGCTGGCTGCTGCGGTCATAAAAGGGCTCCTGAGCCGGAATGCGCTGCCGGCTGACGCGGTCGGTGAGGTCATTCTCGGACAGGTACTCTCCGGCGGCTGCGGTCAGGCGCCCGCGCGCCAGGCAATGCGTGCCGCCGGTCTGCCGGATGCCGTCCCCGCGCTGACGATCAACAAGGTCTGCGGCAGTGGCCTCAAGGCGGTTATGCTGGGGAATGATTCGATTAAACTCGGTAATGCCGATGTCGTGCTGGCCGGCGGCATGGAAAACATGTCTCTCGCCCCCTACTTCCTCAAAAAAGCCCGCACCGGCTTCCGCATGGGCAATGGTGAAATATTCGACCTGATGATCCATGACGGACTGTCCGACCCGTACACAGGCGCCCACATGGGTGATATCGGTGAGAAGAGCGCTGCCGGGAACGGAGTTGGCCGTGAGGAGCAGGATGCCTTTGCCATCCGTTCCTTCAAGTTGTCGCAGGCGGCCATCACGGCGGGGGTATTCAAGGACGAAATTGTGCCGGTGGTCAAGAGCCAGCGGGGCGTGGAGACCGTTGTCACCGAAGACGAGGAGCCGTTCAAGGTCAATTTCGACAAGATTACAACCCTGAAAGCGGTTTTTAAAAAGGACGGCACCATCACCGCCGCCAACGCTTCCAGTATCAGCGACGGTTCCGCACTGCTGCTCCTTGCCGGCAAGCAGGCGCTGACAAAGTTCAACCTCACTCCGAAGGCACGCATTGTCGCCTATGCCACGGAGAGCCGCCACCCGGACAATTTCCCCGATGCGCCCGTCGGCGCCATTGAAAAAGTCTGTGCCAAGGCGGGCCTTTCCCTGGATGACATCGATCTGTTCGAGATTAACGAGGCGTTTGCCCTGGTGACGCTTCTGGCGATCAAGGGGCTGAAGCTGCCGGAGGAAAAGGTCAATGTCAACGGCGGCGCCTGCGCTATCGGCCATCCGATCGGCGCCAGCGGCGCCCGCCTGGCTTTGACGGTCGTCCGGGAACTGCACAAACGCAATCTGCGCTACGGCCTGGCCACCCTCTGCATCGGCGGCGGCGAAGCGGTTGCGGTCATTTTCGAGAGAGTTTAAGGGGGAAGGGATGATTAAAAACATCGGAGTTCTCGGCGCAGGCCAGATGGGCAACGGCATCGCCCACGTTTTTGCCCAGTTCGGCTATCAGGTGGTTCTCTACGACATCGCCGAGGCGCAACTGGAAAAAGCGGTCACAACCATCAGACAGAACCTGGAGCGGCAGGCCAAGAAGGGGGCCATTCCGGAGACGCTGGTCGGCGAGACCGTGGGGCGGATCATGACCACGAAGAACATGACCGACCTGGCACATGTGGAATGTGCCGTGGAGGCGGTCACCGAGCACGAACCACTCAAGCTGGACATCTTCCGCAAGCTGGACGACATCGTGCAACCCAGCGCTGTTCTCGCCTCCAACACCTCCTCCATCCCGATCACCAAGATCGCATCGGTGACCAAACGGCCGGACAAGGTAATAGGGATGCATTTTATGAACCCGGTGCCGGTCATGAAACTGGTCGAGATCATTCGCGGTCATGCCACCAGCGATGCCACCTTCAGGCTGATTTCGGAACTGGTGGGAAAACTTGAAAAAGAGATGGCGGTTTCCCAGGACTATCCCGGCTTTATTGTCAACCGCGTTTTGATTCCGATGATCAATGAGGCGATCTTTGCCCTGTATGAAGGGATCGCCACCGCGGAGGATATCGACAAGGGAATGAAGCTCGGCACCAACCAGCCGATGGGTCCCCTGACCCTGGCCGATTTCATCGGACTTGATACGGTGCTGGCGATCGCCAACGTCCTCTATGACGGCTTCAAGGATCCCAAATATCGCCCCTGCCCGCTGCTCGTCAAGATGGTGAACGCGGGATATATGGGGCGCAAATCGGGAAGAGGATTTTACACCTATTAATCCGTTTCGCTTCATTCACCTTTTCGTAGCCGCCGTGGTTTGAACGTGAAATAACCGGCAACAGGAGAAAAACAATATGGAATTCAAGAATCTGCTGATCGAAACCACCGACGGTATCACGATCCTGACGATCAACCGCCCTCAGGTGCTGAACGCACTTAACAGCGACGTCGTGCGGGAACTGGAGTGCGCCCTGTACGGGCTCGATCTTGATGCGGCTGTCAAGGCGATCGTGCTGACCGGCGCAGGTGAAAAGGCGTTCGTCGCCGGGGCCGATATCAAGGAGATGTCCGAACTCTCCTCGTTTGAAGCCCATGATTTTGCCTGCAGGGGACAACGTCTGATGCTGCTGATCAACAGGATGCGCACGCCGGTCATTGCCGCCGTCAACGGCTACGCGCTTGGCGGAGGACTCGAGCTGGCGCTGGCCTGTGATTTCATCTATGCATCCGAAAAGGCAAAATTCGGCTTTCCGGAGGTCGGCCTGGGTGTTATCCCCGGTTTCGGCGGCACCCAGAATCTGGCGCGCCTGATCGGTCCGAACAGGGCCAATGAACTGGTGTTTTCCGGTCGGATCATATCTGCCTCAAAAGCGCTCTCCTGGGGGATCGCCAACGAGCTGTTCGCACCGGAAGAGCTGCTGCCGAAGGCGCTCGAAACAGCGAAGGAAATCGCCGCCAAGGGGACGCTGGGGGTCGCGTACGCCAAGGATGCCATTGCCAGTGGACTGAATATGTCGAAAGAGGATGGTTTCCGCTATGAAGCGTCGCTGTTCGGGGTGCTGTTCGCCACGGGAGACCAGCGCGAGGGTATGGGGGCGTTTCTCGAAAAGCGTGCCGCAGAATTCAGAGGCAAATAATTTTCACTCCGGAGGGAAAACAAATGAATTTTGAACTGAGCCAGGATCACAAGGTGTTGCAGTCTGCGGTTCGCGACTTCGTCGAGAAGGAAATCAAGCCGATTGCGATGAAAATCGACGAAGAGCACATGATTCCCGAGGCGCTGGTGACAAAGATGGGTGAAATGGGCTTTCTCGGCAGTTATCTGCCGGAAGAGTACGGCGGGGCAGGGCTTGACATGCTGTCATACGCCATCGTTGTCGAAGAGGTCTCGAAGGCATGCGGTTCCAGCGGCGTCATGATTTCGGCTCACACCTCCCTTGCCAGCGGTCCGATCTACACCTTCGGTACCGAAGAGCAGAAGAAGAAATGGCTGCCCGCGCTCAACACCGGTGAGAAGATCGGCTGCTTCCTGCTGACTGAACCAGACGCGGGAAGTGATGCCGGCGGTACGGCCACCACCTACACGCGTGACGGAGACCATTTCGTCATTAACGGCAGCAAGACCTTCATCACCAATGGCGGCTATCTGGGAACCGGTGTGCTGATTGCTTCCTTTGACCGCAGCCTGAAACACAAAGGGATCACCGCCTTCATCGTCGATCTGGGTTCGCCTGGCGTGACCATACTCAAGAACGAGAACAAGATGGGAATACGCGGCAGTTACACGACCGCCTTCGCATTTGACAACCTGCGCGTCCCGGTTGAAAACCTGCTGGGGCAGGAGGGTAAAGGGTTCAATGTTGCCATGGATACCCTGAACGGTGGGCGGATCGGGATCGCGTCGCAAGCGCTCGGCATCGCCGAGGGCGCCTTTGAGCGGGCGCTGGCGTATTCGAAGGAGCGCAAGCAGTTCGGTCAGGCGATCAGTGAATTTCAGGCAATCCAGTTCAAGCTGGCTGATATGTGGACCAGCATCGAAACCAGCAAGCTCCTCACGTACCGGGCCGCCTGCCTCAAGGATGCCAAGAAGAGCTACACCATGGAATCGGCCATGTGCAAAATGCACGCTTCGGAAACGGCGACATTTGTTACCAAGGAGGCGATTCAGATCCATGGCGGCTACGGTTACATCGTCGACTACGAAGTCGAGCGGATGTACCGCGACGCCAAGATCACCGAGATCTACGAAGGAACCAATGAAGTACAGCGTGTGGTTATTTCAAAAATGCTGCTTTCGTAATGCCTGCAAATTGTTAATACTTGACACGTGCGTTAAGTAAAATTATATACGACGCAGCAGGTATCAAGTCAAGAGAGGTGTTACTATGGAAGCTACCCGAATAATTTACTGGAACATCGGTCACGGGGTCGTGATCCCGATGTACCTTCTGGCCTTTGCCTCCTTCGGCTGGATGGCCTGGGGATTCTGGCAGCGCCTGCCGATCTGGCGCCAAGGGAAGGCGCTTGACCGTTTCGACCGCTACGACGAGCGGGTCAAGCGGATGCTCGCCGAAGTCTTCAGCCAGACAAAACTCTACCGCGTCACCGACGGCGGCGTGTTCCATTCCATCTTCTTCTGGAGCTTCCTGGTTCTCTTTGCCGGCACGATGATGGTCATGTTCCAGGCCGACTTCTTCACCCCGATGCTGCAGGTCAACCTCCTCTCCGGCGAATTCTACAAAGCCTTCTCGCTGACCCTGGATATCGCCGGAATCCTTGCCATCCTCATGCTGGCCGGTCTCTTCATCCGCCGCTTCGTGATCAGGCCCAAGGGGCTGGAGATCGTTCGTGACGACTATATCGTGCTGCAGCTGCTCTTTGCGATCCTGAGCACCGGGTTCCTGATCGAAGGGGCCCGCATGGCCGCCACCGAACTGCAGTTGAACCCCGATCTGGCCCTCTTCTCCCCCGGCGGCCTGCTGGCGGGGCAGCTCTTCACCACGATGACCACCGGCACCCTGCTCGTTACCCACAAGATCCTCTGGTGGCTCCACTTCGCCCTGGTGCTCGGCTTCTTCTGCGCGATCCCCTACACCAAGCTGCGCCACATCTTCACCACCAGCGCCAATGCATTTCTGGCTCCCTTCGAACCGAAAGGAAGCATCGCGACCATCAACATGGAAGACGACAGCGTCGAACAATTCGGCGCCGCCGCCATAACCGATCTGACCTGGAAAGACCTCTTCGACGCCGACGCCTGCACCACTTGCAAACGCTGCCAGGACCGCTGCCCCGCCTGGGCCACCGACAAACCGCTCTCCCCCATGAAAATCGTCCAGCAGATCGGCGAGCTGGCCGAAGGCAATCCGACTGGCAGCCTGATCGAAACCTGCAGCCAGGATGCCCTCTGGGCCTGCACCACCTGCCGCGCCTGCCAGGACATCTGCCCGGCCAACATCGAACACGTCAACAAGATCCTGGAGATGCGGCGTAACCTGACCCTGATGGAAGGCGCCTTCCCCGGTGACGAGGTAAAAACGGCAATCAACAACATCGAGGTCAACGGCAACCCCTTCGGCCTCGCCTATGCCTCCCGGGGCGACTGGGCGGAAGGGCTGGACGTCAAGATCATGGCGGAGGACCCGGAGGTCGACTTCCTCTACTTCGTCGGCTGCTACGCCTCCTTCGACAAACGCAACCAGGCCGTTGCCCGGAACTTCATCACGATCTGCAGCGCCGCAGGCTTGAAAGTCGGCATCCTCGGCAAAGAGGAAAAATGCTGCGGCGAACCGCCCCGCAAACTGGGCAACGAATACCTCTACCAGATGACCGCGAACGAAAACATCGAGATGATCAAGGCCTATAACGTCAAAAAAATAGTCACCGCCTGCCCGCACTGCTTCAACACCCTGGCCCGCGACTACAAGGACCTGGGGCTGGATATCCCGGTGGAACACTACAGCACCTACATCAACACCCTGCTGGAGAGCGGCCGGCTCAGACTGACGCCGGAACCGTTCAGCTTCACCTATCACGACTCCTGCTACCTCGGCCGCTACATGGACATCATCGACCAGCCGCGGTCGATCCTGCAAGCTGCCGGCGGGTCAATCACCGAAATGGCCAAGAGCGGCTACGACAGCTTCTGCTGCAGCGCCGGCGGCGGCCGCATCATCGCCGAAGAGAAACTCGGCAGCAAGATCAGCGAAGCCAGGATCAAGATGGCGACCGACACCGGCGCGCCGCTGCTGGTATCCAACTGCCCCTTCTGCCTGAC
>JBAQPK010000139.1:0-1617 GCA_049305715.1 Desulfuromonadaceae bacterium
CTTCCATACTGTCATGGTTACCGCTCACGGACGCAAAGCATTTTCAGCCGACTATAAATCCGTAGATATCTCAACCAAAGTCCTCAAATTCAGGGAACTTCTCAGAGATCCGGAGGACCAGACCTACCTTGATTTATCGCAAGAACTTTACGAAATCATCATACGTCCGATGGAAGATGAACTCCTATCAGGTAACTATACAACCATCCTCTGGATGCTGAACGGCGTCCTGCGCCTCCTTCCCCTGGCTGCCCTGTACGACGGTAATAAGTTTGTACTGGAAAAGTTTCGGAACGTCTGCATTACAACTTGTAGCACCATCGGTAAGCAGGCACACGAAAGCTGGAATGGCCTGGGGATGGGAGTTACCCTCAAACATGGAGATCACAGCCCATTGACGGCAGTAAAAGAAGAGCTGGAGGGTATCATCAGTATGGATAGCGCAACCGGCGTAATGCCGGGTGACATCCTGCTGGATGAGGCATTCACACGTGATGCCATGGAATCGCACCTGAAGGAAGGCTATAAGGCTGTTCATATCGCCAGCCATTTTGAACTGAACCCTGCAAATGAAACCATGTCCTATCTGCTTCTCGGTGATGGCAGTAAAATCCGGATGGACGAACTGCGTAGCATCCCACGCCTTTTCAAGGGTGTCGATCTGGTTGCTTTCTCCGCCTGCAGCACCGGACTTGGTACCGCCAGCACACGCGGTCGCGAGGTTGACGGCATCGGCTATCTTGGTGAAATGCAGGGCGCAAAGACGGTTATGGCAACTCTGTGGCCGGTTGAGGATAAAAGCACCAGCATGCTGATGCGGGAGTTTTACCGGTTGCGGGAAGAAGGCATGACAACAGCGGAGGCGTTACGGCAAGCGCAGCTCTGTCTGCTGAACGGTACGTTTAAATCAGAGGAAGGACATGATTTTACCCATCCATACTTTTGGGCACCGTTTATTTTGATTGGGAATGGGGGTTGAGAATGGCTGACAATTCAGCGCTTGATTATGATGAGTTCGACAACATTGAGGATCTTTGCAGCGAACTTGATGCTCCGCCAGCGGTTGAGATTATACTATCTGACAAGCCTGAACCCAATTTACCGCACCCGGTTAAGCCTGTCATCCGCACTCGTGGCAGCGGGGCAGCCGCTTCTATACAACAACAGCGATCTGAGCAAATCAGAGATTTCTGCCAACAGCGCCAGATAACAGACATCTGCCACTTTACTCGCATAGAAAACCTGAAAGGCATAATATCGGAGGGGCTTCTCCCAAGAGCCGAACTGGAAAAAAGACCTGCCGAATCTCGTCCTATATTCACCGATGAATTGCGCCTTGACGGCCATACGGACGCATCTTGCCTGAGCATATCTTTCCCAAACTACAAGATGTTCTATCAGAAACGCAGAGAGTCAAAAGACGACAATTTATGGGCAGTCATAATTTATGATTACAGCATTATCACACGGCTGAATTGTGCCTTTACTGTCCATAATGCCGCTGCTGGTGGAAGCATTGTCGCTGACTTAAAAACAAGGAATAGTGTCGAAAGCCTGGCCGAGTCATTCGGTGATTTCGGAAATATACGGCGAAATGAACTGAATATACCTGAGAAC
>JBAQPK010000140.1:0-4771 GCA_049305715.1 Desulfuromonadaceae bacterium
GCTCTATACTATGATAGGATGCAAAGTCCATCTCTCCAGATCAGCACAACAACTGGCTTGCTTGTCGGCTTACGGCGCTTTTTCTTGGGAGCTACCGGCATACGCTTGCTGAGGCAGCATCCGCTGCCGGCGGCTTTTTACCGCCATGGTGCATAATGCGAAGATGTCCTCGATAAGGTCAGTCATCGGATCACCACCCTCGTGACAACAGTTCCTTCATGCTCTCCCTGTTAAGCACCGAAGCACAGGCCTCCCAATCAGCGTCTTCAACCCTACTGTATTTAATGTCGAACGGGTTTCGAGCGACGGCGGTTCGATCAATGAGCTGCCGTGCGGCCTGCTCATCGTTTAGGGCAATGTGTACCCACACGTCCTCCAGTGTATCGGGTATCTGGCCAAACAGTCCGTGTATCGCCTCCAGGCGGTCCGCGAGCACCCGGTGAACCCGATCTTCAACAGAGTCCCGGTAGCGCAGATTGGCGATCCAGACCTCGCTTCGCGCTTGACCGATACGCTGGATTCGCCCTTTGCGCTGCTCTAGTCTGGTCGGATTCCATGGCAAGTCGATATTGATCAGCGTGCCGAGGCGCTGCAGGTTCAACCCCTCAGAGGCCGCATCGGTGCCAAGCAGTACTTTGAGTTCACCAGAGCGAACCCGCCCCTTAAGGGCGTTGCGATCACATCGCTGGAACCTGCCGCCACGCCAGAACCCTGAGCGGTTGCTGCCGGCGTAGAGGCCGATGTCTATACCGGCAAATTCAGGTCGTTTCGCCAGTTCGTCACCAACCCAGCGGACGGTGTCGTAATACTGGGAGAAGAGGATGCAGCCCAAGTCAAGCCAACGGTTAGTTGTACCTGGTTCAGTACCAAGCAGATAGCTGACCAACGCCTCAAGCTTCGGATCGTTATTTCCGCCCTGGCGGAGCATCGCCAAGCAGCGGCGCAGCGAAGTTAATTCGGCGTCACTGAAATTTTTGAAGTCGCTGGCACTTTGAGGCGGCCTTCCGAGCTGCGGCGTTCCCTCCTCATCAGCATCATCATCGTCCTCATCATCCGGGATGTCAGGCTCCTCACCGAGCAGTCTACCGATAGTGCGGCGGCCTGCTTCCATAGAACTGCCCAGACGCCGCAGCAGCAGCGTTTTGAAAAAACCTGCACCTTGAACCCGCTGCTGCAGCAGGCGCGAAAACTCCTCAGCCTCCTGATAGGCATCGAGCAGGTAGCCGCTCAGGATGATGGCGCCGCCATCATCTTCGCCAAACAGCTTCACTGTAACCTTCGGCAGAAAATAGCTACCGGTAGCCGGGTTGACCATCTCTTCCAGGTAACCGCGCGTGCGGCGAACGATGCAGCGCAACAGTGGATTCAGCCGTTCGCCATATCCAGGCAGCAATCCGTTTTTTAGTTGGACTCGTTGAAGGGCTGGTGAGAGCTGATCAAGCCTTTCCGGGGTAAACTGCCAATCTGTATCGCGGGCGCCAAGGCTGCGGCGAATCCTGTCGAGGTTTGGATCTTCAAAACGAGACGGCAACGGGTCACGGACATACTCCCAGCCCAGGCGGACATCGTTGTCAGGTACGGCCTCATCACCGGTTGCCAGGTTGAGGCAATGGCTGGGCCGAAACCATGGACTGGTCTGTGTCCAGCCACCAAGCACTCCCTCGTTACCATGTGAAAGAATATGCAGCAGATCCCATGCTTCGACAGGATGAAGCTGGACCGGAGTTGCCGTCGCCAGCAGCATGCTCTTGGTCCTTGGCCCGATATCCATCAAAAAGGCCATCAGTTTGTTCGGGTCGGCCTTTTCGTCAATGTCGTCGGCTCCGGCATCCACTCGTGGCAACTTGCGGCGGCGGGCACGGTGCGCCTCGTCCACGATAACGCAAGTGTAGCGGCGCCCCAGCAGCTGGTTTACCGCTTCCGATGTACCACGCACCACAAGCCCCTGCGATACCAGCCCTATTCGGCGAGGACATTTACCAAGAGACCGGGCCCCGTCAGAGGGGTACTCGAGGTCGTTCTCGTCGATCCATGCACGGCCATTCCAGCGGGCCGACGGCAGCATGAGCAGCTCCATCAGCTCGTCCTGCCACTGTTGCAGCAACGGTTTTGGTGCAAGCACCAGGATCGGACCGCCGTCAGGATCATCAATGGCCATCAACATGGCCGCCATAGCAAGCTGGACGGTCTTGCCGAGTCCGACCTGGTCGGCCAGCACCAACCGCGCTCCGCCAAGACGGTGGCGCTCCAGGGCGAGCCGGGCAAAATATTTCTGGTGAGGCCAAAGTCCCTGCTCTTGGCGATAGACTGGTGATTCAACAGCAACGGCAGCAGCGGCAGCGGTTGGATCGGCTATTGCCATAACCTCTTCAGGTTCAATAACCCTACGGGAGGCAATTCGTTGCACATCCTGGGCGATAAACGGGCAGCAGGCCAAGTCAATTGCACGCGGGTCGTTCCAGAGTGCGTCAAACTCCTCCTGTACCCACGCAATGGTCTCAGGGGCGTCATCTTCCCATAGCAGCTCGTAGTTCACCCGCCAGGCCGAGGCACTTTCATTGACGCTGCCGAGGAAGGCGGTAGCGGTACCGTCGGAGCGGCGAACGACTCCGGCTTTGCCGTGGATCAGGCCAAAAGCATCGTCGGGCAGCACCCGCACTTCAATTCGTTGGTTAATAAGGGCAGTGTAGAGCGCCTCATAGCGTGGCAGCGCAGCAAGCGGAGCTTCTTCAGGCTTGCCGGAGCACCAACTGCGCCGGAGGGCTGCCTGGGCCGCCGCTGCAGTGGCAAGGTCTTGAGGATCAATATCAGAGTTGCAGATGATGCGCACCGGGCCGGCCACATTGGTGAGTGCCTCGCCGGCGACTTCGAAAAGGCTTGAGCGAAAATAACCGGCGATGCGGTCATAGGAGACTGCACCTTCAAGGCGCTGTTTCAACACCGCCTGATCAAGGCGGTTTCTACGACTGGAGTGGCGTTTAAGCATCAGGCGTGGTCGTTGCGAAGGCGCCCGGCGAGCATGCGGGCGGCTTCGGAGTCGGTGATCCATTCATCCATGCCCACGGCATTCCCCAGCGCTGCGAGCCATTCGAGGAGGGAGATGAAGCGTTCGCGTTGCCCCCAGTACCCCTGACCAAAGGTGTCACGGAGATATTGGCGGCCCGGTTCCGGGCTGTTGTCAGTGGCGCTGGTTTCCCGGATTGCAAAAAGCAGGTGGCGCAGTGGTGATGCAGCGAATGGATGCGGGGCTCCTGCAGCGGCGCGACCTCGGCTGGCTGGGAGAACATCCGAATTGCCGCCACTCAGCGGCGCAAGCCCGGCAGCAGCAAAACCGCTGGGGGTGTGCATGCGGGCGCCGTTGGCCGTATCACTTTTAAGTAGAGGACGAATATCTGTCACGCCAAAGCCACGCGCCAGCTCTTCATACATCCCTTTGCGGCGCTCTCCCCGGCTCTCGATATCCATTGCGCGAAGGTAGTATCGCTCCACCAGCGAGAGATCGCGCCACGAAGTATCAAGCCCCTTGGGGATCAGTGTATCGCAGGCAATGCCGAGTGCGCGCTCGATAACGGTCTGGAAATCACTTTTCTCGTTCCTGGCACGCACAGCAAAGACTTCGTGTTCAACATCGCGGCCATCTAGGGTGCCGTAATGGGTGAGCACCTTGAGCGCAGCGGCATAAGCAGCCAACTGGTAGTCGGCATCGTTGAAGTTGGGTTCCCCCCCCTCGTCCAGTGTTTGCATTGAAGCGATCTGTCGACGGACCTCGTCTTCCACCAGCGGGTAGACCTCATCCAGGAAGCCAGGATCGTCGGCAACTCGCTTGCGCAATACCAGACAGACTGTCCCCTGTACGTAGTTGCCTTTTTTGATTCCTGCAGCTTCGGTTTCGGTACTGATTGTCCAAGCTGCTGTGGCTTTCAGTCCAGCAGCCCATAGGATCATTCCCAGATCGGCCCAGACCGCCGGGTTCTGATGGGTGAACATGACCATCTGCATGCCGTTGTTTGGCATGTGGGTGGCAAGGTTACGGTAGATTTCAACCATGGAGCGACGGAAGTCCTCACCATCGCCACGCACCGCCAGTTCTGCACGGGCGTCAGGTGTCCATTCTGGAAATGTCTTGGCTAGTTGTTTGTCATACCAAGCCAGGAAGAAGTCGCCCAATTCGTGGTAGTTGATGGCATCTGCGTAGGGGGGGTCGGTTATCCAGAGGTCACAGGTTTCACGAAGGTCACGGGCGTCACATGTAGAAACGTGTCTTGCTGTAATCAGGCGGAAATCCTTCACTCGATCAAAGAGCTGCCATGTGTCGGAAAGGGCATTCAAAGGTCTGCATGAGAAGTTAAAAAGCGTGTTTAGTGCTTGATTGCTGAAAACGTCTTCGCCTTTATCAATTGCGATACCTCGCACATGCCACCGACAAAGACGAGAATTCCAGTTGGCAATCCGGCCAACACCCAGCAGCATACCTGCGTTAATAGGGCAACCGTCTGCAATCTCAAAAGCCGAACAAGCAATGAGTCCATTTATGAGTAACTGCCTCGGCGCAAAAAGATGGTGCCAGTGAGTCCAGCCGCGCTCTCGTATAGGCTGTTCAGTGTTGTAGCCGCTCACGATTGCTTTGGACGGGATAAATCCTTCACGCTGCCAGTCCACAAAGCGTTCTTGGAGTAAATGTAGAACCTTTTCTTCACGGGCAAGGTCTGCAGCATCGGGGGCAGCATAGCGCCTGTTTCCCTCGGCATCGACCCAGCGGATGCAGTAAAGA
>JBAQPK010000141.1:0-8196 GCA_049305715.1 Desulfuromonadaceae bacterium
GCGCTAGAAAAATCTTGGTGAAGACCCGCGCCTTGAAGATACCCCCTTTTGCCAGGATAAATTCCCGCGCCTTGCTCATGGCGGGATGATCTTCCGAATAACCTGCCAGCTTGAGAGCAAAATATGCCTCAATTGTAGTTGAAAGATCGCCTGGTCCGCCGAAATAGATAGACCAGATGCCTCCACTGGTTTGCTTTTCAAGCAGATAGTTAGCCATCTTTCGTTCGCGGTTTTTGTCCACTATGCCCAGAATATGGAAGAGCATCACGTATTCTGCCGTAATAGTGACGTTCGATTCTAATTCATAACCAGTAGCCCTCCGGAAGCTGTTCGCGAAAGAAATATGCGCAGCTTCGTTCGATCGCCATCTCTAACTGGCTGTTCGTACAAGCATCCCTTTGTTCCAGAGCTGATATTGATAAATAGCGGTGCATTGCCGATGCTAGTGCGACATCAACCCTTCCAAGCTCGGCAGTTATATTGCGTGCTGGCATGTTTTCCTCCTATATTGGCCTGCATGTGGCCAATCATGAAGTCACTACACGATCATCATTGTCATTCTGTAACCACGCTACTGCCTGATGAACCTGAACAGTGTTAATGCGAACTGATAAGGGTCTCCCATAGGCGTGCTACGCCAGTCATGCTCCATATTGTTGAGCTTGGCAAACTCATGCCACCATTCCTGCTGTTCACTCCAGTCTGCTAGCACAACAAAGCCTTCTTTCGACAGGACATTCCCGTTGGGAAGAGAAATAACCTCACAAAAAGTATTATTTATAATTTCCCGAGTAATGGCCATTGTCGGGTCCTTTCCCAAAAAAATCTCTTCCTGTTTATGTTTCATAATGTCTAATCCCGATATCATGCTCACTACTCAAATCCGTAGTTATTCATGACGACAGACATAGGTCGCCTGCGTACTTACTTTCTGTGCCGTCGTACCTACTCCGTGCTAAGCACAGCAGGATTGTTGCAGAGTTTTCTGAATCACACACCTCCACCCAACACCTTGTAGAGAGTTACCAGGTTGGACAACCTGATCAGACGTGTGTTGATCAAGTTCTGCTGTGCTCCGTAGAGTGATCTTTGAGAGTCTAAAACCGTCAAATAACTATCCACACCTTTTTCGTAGCGTGCATTTGAAAGTCGGTAGCTTTCAGCTGTTGCGTTGGTTAATGACTGCTGCGCTGCCATTTGATCGTCAATTGTTCCCCGTTGGGCCAAGGCGTCTGCCACTTCCCGGAAAGCGGTTTGGATGGCTTTCTCGTACTGGGCCACTGCGATATCCCTGTCAACTTCTGCAACTTTTAGATTGGCCCGATTGCTGCCTCCGTCAAAGATAGGCAGTGTGATCTGTGGCGCAAACTTCCATGCAAAGGAACCAGACTTGAATAGCCCCGCTAGGTCGTCACTTCCGAAGCCGATGGACGAGACCAGGGTGATCCGAGGAAAAAACGCCGCACGTGCTGCGCCGATGTTGGCGTTGACCCCTTTTAGCTGCCCCTCGGCCTGGAGGATGTCGGGGCGGGTGAGCAGTACGTCGGACGGCAACCCGGGAGAGATATCCTTAAGAGATGTCAGTGTTTCGGAAAGCGATTGCGGCAGTAGATCAGGCGGTACGGTTGAGCCTACCACCAGGGACAGGGCATTTTCGTCCTGTGCCACCAGAGTAGTGTAGCGGGCAATGTCCACCCGCGCTGCATCCACGGTGGTCTGGGCCTGATGTACGGCGAGCGACGAAGTGACTCCTCCCTCGAATCGGCTCTTGGTTAGCTTGTACGACTCCTGTTGGTTAATCAGGGTGTCTTTAGCCAGTTGCAACCGTTCACGATCAGCGGCAAGGGCCAGATAGGTGGCGGCAACCTGTGAAACCAGGCTGATCTGGACGCTGCGCTGCGCCTGTTCGGTGGCAAGATACTGTTCCAGCGCCTGGTCCTTGAGACTGCGCACCCGTCCAAACAAGTCCAGCTCGTAAGAACTGATGCCAAGACCAACGCTGTATTGATCAACCCTCATGGCCTGACCTGTGGCAGAAAAGGCTTCAGGGACCCGCTGGAAGTTGGAGTCAGCACTGGCATCAACCTTAGGGAACAGATCGGAACGCTGGATTTGGTACAGAGCCTGGGACCGTTCAATATTAAGGGTGGCAACCCGCAGGTCTCGGTTGTTTGTCAGTGCCAGATCGATCACTTTTTGCAGGCGAGGCTCAACAAAAAACTCACGCCATGGGATAGCGGCAACCGGCTTTAGTGATGGTTTGGCGCTCTCCTCTTGATAGGCAGGGCCACTTGGCCAGACTGCCGGTACCGGCACGGCAGGCTGAGAGTATTTCGGGGCCATGGTCGTGCATCCGGCAAGGCAGACTAATACGCCCAGATGGAGACACAAGGCTGGCATTATACGTCGTATCTGTTTCATATCAATTTACCTCCGAAGCACTGGCTACAGCAGGTTCTCCGGCGTGTGACTTGTATTTCTTTCGGCCAAACAACCGTGACACCAGTACAAAGAAAAACGGAATAAAAATCAGGTCGATGAAGGTGGCCGAGAGAAGTCCGCCGGTAACGGCGGTGCCGATGGCGTTCTGGGCTGCGGCTCCCGCTCCCTTGGTGAGGGCCAGCGGCAGAGTGCCGAAGAAGAAGGCCAGCGAGGTCATGATGACCGGACGCAGCCGGATCTTCACTGCCGTCAGGGTGGCCTCGACCAAGTCATGCCCCTCATGAAGTTGGGCTTTGATGAACTGGATGATTAGGATGGCGTTTTTGGTTGAAAGTCCCACTGTGGTGAGCAAGCCGATCTGGAGATAGACATCGTTGGGCAGCACCCGCAGCGTAACCGCCGTTACCGCCCCCACCAGACCCAGCGGTAGCATCAGCAGATTGACAAAGGGGATGGTCCAGCTCTCATACAGTGCCGCCACGCTGAGAAACACCACCAGGAGAGAGATGGCGTAGAGGGCCGGAGCCTGCTTGCCTGACTGTATTTCCTCATAGGAGAGACCTGTCCATTCGTAACCGATCCCCGGAGGCAGTTGGGCAGCCATCTTCTCCATCTCGGCCATCGCCTCGCCAGTGCTCACGCCGGGGGCTGCCTGCCCCATGATCTCCACGGATGGGATGCCGTTATAGCGCTCCAGGCGGGGTGAGCCGTACTGCCAGTGCGCGGTGGCAAAGGCTGAGAACGGGACCATCTCACCGGTTTTGTTGCTTACATACCAGCTGTTGATATCGTCCGGCAGCATCCGGTATTTGGCATCTGCTTGGAGATAGACCTTCTTTACCCGGCCGTTCTGGATAAAGTCGTTGACGTAAGAGCTACCCCAGGCAGTGGACAGCACATTGTTGATGTCAGCCAGGGAGACCCCCAGCGCTCCTGCCCGTACATCATCGATGTCGAGCTTGAACTGGGGCGAGTCATCCTGACCGTTGGGGCGCACCGCAATCAGCTTGTGGTTTTTCATGGCCATCCCCAGCAACTGGTTGCGCGCCTCCATAAGCTTCTCATGCCCCAGGCCGCCACGGTCCTGCAGCTCGAGATCGAAGCCGTTGGCCTGTCCCAGCTCAACCACCGCCGGCGGCGTAAAGGCAAAAGCCAGACCGTCCTTGATATTGGAAAGTGCCGCCATGGCCCGGCCAGCAACGGCCGGTGCTTTCAGATCCTTGCGCTGGCGCAGTTTCCAGTCCTTGAGCCTGACAAAAGCCAAACCCATATTCTGGCCCCGACCGGCAAAACTGAAGCCGGCGACAGCCATAATCGTATCTACGGATTCTTTCTCTTTTTCCAAAAAATGCTTTTCAATCTGCTCAATCACCTTCACGGTCCGCTCCGTGGTGGCCCCGGCCGGCAACTGAACCTGGCAGATGATGAAACCCTGATCCTCATCCGGCAAAAAGGCGGTGGGAAGCCGCAGGAAAAAGAAAACCATGGCGGCGACAATGGCTCCGTATACCACCAGGTAGCGTGCCGGCTTGCCAAAGGAGCGACCGACGATCCCTTCATATTTGTTCCTGCTGAAGTCAAATACTTTGTTAAACCAGCGGAAAAACCCCTTGAACCAGCCGGATTCTCCGGCTGTATGCCCTTTAGCCACCGGCTTGAGCAGGGTGGCGCACAGTGCTGGGGTCAGGATCATCGCCGTCAGCACCGAAAGTATCATGGCGGAGATAATGGTAATGGAAAACTGACGGTAGATCACGCCGGTGGATCCGCCGAAGAAGGCCATCGGCAGAAAGACCGCCGTCAGCACGATGGCGATGCCCCAAAGGGCACCGGTGATCTGCCCCATCGATTTGATTGTGGCGTCATGGGGCGACAGCCCCTCCTCGGACATAATCCGCTCAACGTTCTCGACAACAACGATGGCGTCATCCACCAGCAGACCAATGACAATGACCAGGGCGAACATGGTCAAGGTGTTGATGGAAAAACCGGCTACCGACAGCGCGCCCATAGTGCCGAGCAGCACTACCGGCACGGCAATGGTGGGGATCAGGGTGGCGCGGAAGTTCTGCATGAAGAGGAACATGATGACAAAGACAAGGAATACTGCCTCAATCAGGGTCTGGACCACCTCTTCGATGGAAATCTTGACAAAGGGGGTTGTGTCATAGGGGTAGACCACCTGTACACCTTGGGGGAAGAATTTCGACAACTCCTCCATTTTGGCCTTGACCCGGTCGGCGGTGTCCAGGGCGTTGGCGCCGGCCGCAAGCCGGATAGCCATGCCCCCCACCGGTTTTCCCTTGTAGCGTCCCTCAATCTCGTAATTCTCGGTGCCTATTTTAGATTCAGCCACATCCTTGAGCTTGACGGTCGAACCGTCAGGGTTAGTGCGCAGGACGATGGCATCAAACTGATCGGTGGTCTGCAGCAGTGTTCGCGCCGTGATGGTGGCGTTCAGCTGCTGACCCGGGGGAGCGGGATTGCCACCGAACTGACCGGCCGAGACCTGGGCGTTCTGTGCCTGGAGCGCGGCAATCACTTCGTTGGTGGTCAGATGGTAGTTATTCAGTTTTGTAGGGTTCAGCCAGATCCTCATGGCATTCTGGGAACCGAAGACCGTTACCTCTCCGACCCCTTCTGTCCGGCTGATGATGTCCTGGACATTGGCCACCATGTAGTCGTTCAGGTAAGCGCGGCTAAAGGAACCGTCTTCCGAGACAAGACCCACTATCATCAGAAAGTTCTTGGTGGATTTCACCACCTGAATCCCCTGGCGTTGAACAAGCTGGGGGAGGAGCGGCGTGGCAAGCTGCAGCTTGTTCTGCACCTGTACCTGGGCTATGTTTGGGTCAGTGCCTGCCTTGAAAGTCAGGTTGATGGCCACGGCGCCGGCCGAGTCGCTGCTGGATGACATGTAAATCAGATTGTCGATACCGTTCAGCTTCTGTTCGATCACCTGGGTGACCGTGTCTTGTACGGTCTGGGCCGAGGCGCCAGGATACATAGCATTAATGGTGATCTGGGGTGGCGCGATCGGCGGGTACTGAGAGACCGGCAGGGTTTTGATCGCCAGAAGACCTCCCAGCATGACCATGATGGCGATCACCCAGGCAAAGATCGGACGATTGATGAAAAAACGAGGCATGGAGGATCTCCTTAGAATAAGGTCTGACTAGTCGGACTTGTCAGACTGGTCGGATTATTTTTTTGCTGAAGGTGGCATTGTTGGTGCCGTTCCGAAAGGAACTGTTTTGACCGGTGTCCCCGGCCTTGCCTTCTGTAATCCCTCCAGGATGACGCGATCCCCCGCCTTCAAGCCATCACTGACCAGCCAGTTGTCGCCAACCGTACGGGCGACATTGATCGGGCGCGGCTCCACCTTGTCTCCGGCTCCAACCACCATGACCATGGCATCACCTTTCGGGTTACGGGTCACGCCACGTTGCGGGATGAGGATGGCGTTTTCGTTCACTCCCTCCTCCAAAATGGCACGCACAAACATCCCGGGAAGGAGTGATTGTTTGGGGTTGGGAAATACCGCGCGCAAGACGACGGAACCGGTGCTTTGATCAACCGTGACTTCAGAAAACTTGAGCATCCCCGTCAATGGATACGGGGAGCCGTCTTCCATGAGCAGTTTGACCTGCGCTGAAGCACTCTTTTTCATGATCCCGTTGGCAAGATTCTGCTTCAGCTTTAGCAGCTCGGCGGTTGACTGGGTCACATCCACATACATGGAGCCGAGCTGCTGGATGGTTGCCAGCGCCGTAGGCTGACTGGCGGTTACCAAGGCTCCGTCGGTCACGGTCGATCGACCGATTCGCCCTGAAATAGGGGCAGTAACCTTGGTATAGGCAAGATTGATCCGGGCGGTTTCTACTGCTGCTTTGGAAGCCGCCACATCAGCCTCGGCCTGTTTGAGTGCAGCAAAAGCATCATCGTAGTCCTGCTGACTGACCGCCTTGATCTTCACCAAATCCTTATAGCGTTCCTCTTTGAGTCGAGCAGGTATAAGGTTGGCCTCTGCTCTGCTTTCCGCCGCCTTGGCGCTGGCAAAAGTGGCCTGATAGGTGGCGGGATCAATCTGATAGAGAACTTGACCTGCTTTCACATCGCTACCCTCGGTAAAAAGTCGCTTCTGGATGATTCCACCCACCTGGGGTCGCACTTCGGCGATAAACTGAGGCGAAGTTCGACCTGACAGCTCTGTGGCCAGGGAAACCTTTTGAGGTTTAACTATGATAATCCCGACTTCAGGCGGGCCGCTTGGTGGAGGGCCAGCGGATTTCGGCTTACTGCATCCGCTGACAAACAGGCCGGCAATGAGTGCCCCCATGATCAAAACAAAATTTATTCTGGATGTTTGGTGCATGTGATACCTCTTCGAGTTGGAGTAATGACAATTGATTATTTCTGCCTGATCAGAAAGTTTATGATGATAATCAAGAGAATAATGATTCCCAGAGTAATAACGATTATTTTGCAGTGCATGGATCACCTGCTGGCTGTATCAGAATGACAATGATTATTTCCGCCTGGGTAGAAAGGCCAGAATGACGATCAAGATACTTATGATGACCAGGATAAACATGAAAACTTTGTAGTACATAGAGCTTCCTTTGTTGGCTGTTCCTCCTATATTGTTGAGTGAATATTCAATCCCATTCGCGCCAAAAATCGTCCTTTGCCCAAGGCCGCACCACTACCGTCGGACCGCATCCCAACAGGCTTCGACTGTCCGGTTGATGATGGGTTCATCCAGCTCAAAATATTGGAGAATGTGGTTTCGACAGATATCGATCAAAGGCCCGAAGGTGAGTGCAATGAGGATCGGCTGCGGCATGTCCTTGATGATCTGCTGCTGCCGGCCCTCTTCAAAAAGCTCAGTAATAATGTGTTTATCCTTTTTGCCCAATATTCTATCCCGGCGGCAGGCCACTCCATAGGGTGAGTTGTAGAACTGCTCAATAAAACGGAATTCCATGGGCGACACGAGAAAATAATTGACTAGTTTTTTGCTAACATGTAGGAAACGTTCACGGATTGGCCGCCCTTCGGGGTAGTGTGCCATGACCGACGCCAGCATCTGTCCCTCCAGGCAGGCAAAAGTCTCAGTGATAAGGTCATCTTTGCTCTCGAAAAAGCGGTATATGGTGCCAGCTGCGACTCTGGCCTTTTTGGCAATCTTCGCCATAGGTGCGCCATGGAACCCGTGTTCAGCAATAAGCTCCAACGCTGCACCGATTATTTCGTCACGTTTTTCTGATTTCGCCATAATTGCCCTCAACTGTTGAAGGTTAGTTTTTCAACCAAGATGCTATTGAGCCGTCACTTTATTTGCTTGCAATGCCGTCAAGAAATTCATCAAGTATCCGAGTCAGTTCTTGTCGTCTTATTCGCGGCGGAGACAGGCTAATTTGCTCCAACACCGCTTTGGTAATACAGGATGCGTAAAGCCATGAGACATGTTCAACGTTTATCAATTGAAACTCCTTCCTGTCCATGCCTTGTTGTACGAGGTTTTGAATGATTTGGATCAGGGTAGTATCATACTGAGTAAGGGTGAAATCAGGGTCATTGCAATGGAGGCTGGGGCTAAAGGTGGCGGTAATAGCGAAGCAGGCAACGGCATTGTTTTCGATAACACTATCGAATATCCCCAATGCGAAGAGTTTAAGCTGATTGCGCAACGTCTCTTGAGATGGAGTATTTTGGGAGATAGCTTTCTGAAACAGTTCCTTTGATCTATGC
>JBAQPK010000142.1:0-6651 GCA_049305715.1 Desulfuromonadaceae bacterium
GATGCGGATTACCGGTATCCCCGCCAGCATGGCGCGTTGAAGCAGCAGCGCACAGAGTGACACCCCACGATCAAGGGACAGCGGAACGAATTCGCCGGCCTCATAAAGTCGCGCCAATTCTGTTCCCCGCAGAACGATCGCCGGATAGATGCGGAGAAAATCAGCACCTGCGGCAATAACCTGCTCAAGAGACGCAAGCGACGAAGCCGGAGTATCACCCGGCAACCCCGGCATCAGCTGGGCCCCGGCCTGAAGACCCCCGTTTTTGATACAACGGATGGCGGCTAGTGAGTCCGCAGCGGAATGACCCCGTCCCGATGCCGACAGGACCATGTCGTCGGTCGTCTGCACTCCCAGTTCGATCGTACGGACCCCCTTCTCCGACAACCACGCCACACGACCTGAATCAATGTAATCGGGGCGGGTTGATATTCTGACCGCGGCAAGCGCGCCTGACTCCAGAAGCGACTGCAGTGGAGCCAGCAGTTCCGACTGGGTTTCTTCCGGAAGCGCGGTAAAAGTGCCGCCAAAGAAAGCAACCTCCAGAGGACGCCCCCCTGCGGTTGACCGCCAGAGATCAACCCGCGCCCGGATCTTCTCTGTGGTGGGAAGAACTCCGCTTGCGCCGGAAATTGTCCGTTGATCGCAAAAAACGCAGGTATGCGGACACCCCTGGTGGCTGATGAAAAATGGAACCGTAACCGGCTTCACGCCGCCTGCCCGGCTGTTGACTTAAACATACCCAGTGCCTGGGCAGCAGCGGCCTGCTGGGCAATCTTCTTCGACTTCCCCTGTCCGGCACCGACGACCCGATCGTCAACCAGGATCTGAAAACGGAACAGGCGATCGTGCGGAGGGCCGGATTCATCCACCAGACGGTATTCCGGCGGGGAGTAGTCATGGGACGACAGATACTCCTGCAGCTCACTCTTCGAATCGCGTCCCAGGACAAGTGAGTCCGGAGCGGCCGCCAAATCCTCAAAGAGCCCGGCAACCAGAGTTCGCGAGGCCTGAAGACCTCCATCCCGATACAGCGCGGCAATCAGGGCTTCCAGAACATCGGCAAGAATCGAATCCTTGTCCCGGCCGGCGGTCTGTTCCTCTCCACGTCCGAGCAGGACAAACCGCCCGATTCCCAACCTCCGAGCCCGGTCTGCAAGAATATCCTGACCAGCCAGTCGTGAGCGGAGTTGTGACAAGGCGCCCTCGTCCCAATCCGGATACCGCTCATACAGCAATTCGGCCAGCAACAGCCCCAATACGGCATCACCAAGGAATTCGAGGCGCTGGTAGTCCCCCCCATGGTTTTCACTGGCTTCATGCAGATAGGACGGGTGTGTCAGGGCTAAGGCAAGCAGGCTCTGATCCCGGAACGTATATTCCAGCAGCCGCTCAAATTGTTGAACATTATTCGACATAGAACACCTCAAAACTGTCAAACTATAGCCACCAGATCATCTTTTGGCAATCGAAAGTCGCAGGCCGATGGGTAAATACGGGAATTTAAGTTGATAAATCAGGGGCTCTTCCCTATAATTCATCTTTTACAATTAACCGTACAACTTAGTATTCGGATCCGGGTGATGCACGTGGGCTATTTCATTACATTTGAAGGCGTTGAGGGGTGTGGCAAAACCACCCAGATCAAACTCCTGTCCGATCTCCTCTCTACTCGCGGCATGAGCACAGTTCTGACTCGCGAACCGGGCGGCTGCCCGATAGCCGATAAAATCCGTACGATCCTCCTGGATGCCGAGAACAGTGCTCTTTCTCCCCTTGCCGAACTGATGCTGTATGCTGCCGCCCGTGCCCAGCATGTCACCGAGGTTATCGCTCCGGCCCTCATTGCCGGGAAAATTGTCCTCTGCGACCGTTTCTGCGATGCGACGGTAGCATATCAAAGTTTCGGGCGGGGCATTGACCGGAGCGTTATCGACACCCTTAATCTTCAGGCCTGCCAAGGGGTATCACCCGACCTGACGGTTCTTGTTGATTGTGACCCGCGTGTTGGCCTGGAACGCGCACGCCGCAGAATAGAGGCGACGAGCGGCCCCCGCGAAGAACGTTTCGAGCTGGAGGCGCTGGCCTTCCATCAGCGGGTTCGCACCGGCTACCGGCAGCTGGCGACTGACCAACCGGACCGCTTTTTGATAATCGACGGGTCTGATGGAATCGAAGAAATTTTTGCCGCTATCTCCGCACAGGTAGTATCACGGATTCCGGAGTCACTTCGTGCCGTTTGCTGATATTCTGGGACATGACCGGATTGTTGAGGTTTTGCGGCGATCTCTGAGCGGCGGAAAAACCGCGCATTCCTATCTGTTTGAAGGAGTTCCCGGATCAGGCCGGAAAAAGACAGCACTGACACTGATTCAGGCGCTTTTCTGTACGGCTCTGCCGGATGACGCCTGCGGTGTCTGCCCTTCATGCCGCAAAATTGACGGGGGAAACCACCCGGACATTCATCTGATCTCGCCGTTGCCGGATAAACGGGACATCAGTATCGAGCAATTACGGGAAATGCAGCACATACTGTCGTTGCGCCCATATGAGGCGCCCCGCAAGGCGTGCATCATCGATCCGGCCGAACGGATGAGCGTGAGCGCCGCCAACTCCCTGTTGAAAACGCTGGAAGAACCTCCCGGCAATGCCCTGATCATCCTGCTGACTGAAAATGCCGGGATGCTGTTGCCAACGGTCCGTTCGCGTTGTCAACTGGTCAGGTTTGCGCCGCTTTCTCCGGAACACGTACTGTCGCTTCTCGAACTGGGCGGGATGGCGCCTGAAGCAGCTGCGCTGGTCGCACCGATGGCCGGCGGCAGTATGCAGAGAGCCTTGGAACTCGACAATGAATCACTTGTCGTGCGCCGGGAAGCGGTGTTGTCCAGAATGAGCCAACTGAATATTCACAAGATTGCAACCGTTTTTGATGCCGCCGAAGAGCTGTCCGGCAACCGGGATGCTACCCTTGAGCTGCTTGACATGCTGCTCTCCTTCTACCGTGATGCGGTTCATCTGGGAGCGGGGAACGGAGATATTGTCAACCGCTCGGTCAGGCCTGCAATCGAATCGATTGCAACCAGGCGGTCATTTCCTCGTAACCTTGAGCTACTTGAACGCATCTATGAAGCAAGACGCGATGTCCAGCGCAATGCGAATCCCAAGCTTGCTCTTGACCATTTATTTATGTGTATGGCCGATGTTGGCCGGTGATCAGGAATAATCGTGCAACGTTCAGCACATCATTTGTATCCCCCCAAAGTTTAAGAGGAGGTCTTTTTGTCACATATAGTAACAATTCAATTTATCGCAGCCGGCAAGTTGTATGATTTCGATGCCGGATCGCTGGAGCTTGTCAAGGGGGACCGCGTAGTCGTCGAAACAGAGCGGGGCGTGGGGGTCGGCCAGGTGGTTAAGCCCCCCGTGGAAAAGGAGACCGGGGCAGCAGGTTCCCTTGCGCTTGTCAAGCGCAAGGCTACGCCGGAAGATATGGCAACGGTTGAGCGGATCTCCCAAAAGGAGAAAGAGGCATACCGCTTCTGTGTCAACCGGATTATCGAGCGCAACATGCCGATGAAGCTGGTGCGGGTTGAATATCAGTTCGACAGCAGCAAGGCGGTTTTTTTCTTTACAGCCGATGGCCGGGTCGATTTCCGTGACCTGGTAAAAGATCTCGCCCACTCGTTTCATACCCGCATCGAAATGCGCCAGATCGGGGTGCGCGATGAGGCAAAGATGACCGGAGGCATCGGCATCTGCGGTCGCGAACTCTGCTGCAGCTCATGGCTGCGGGATTTCCAGCCGGTATCGGTCAAGATGGCCAAAGAGCAGAATCTGGCGCTCAATCCCAACAAGATTTCCGGACAATGCGGACGGCTGCTCTGCTGCCTGGATTATGAATATGATACCTATTGCTGCCTGCGCAAAAACTTCCCTAAATCAGGCAAACGGGTCCGCACCGTCAACGCAGTCGGCGTGGTCGATAAAATCAATATCCTGACCGGAAATATTACCCTCAAGCTTGACGACAACAAGATAATCGTCATCAAGCGTGATGAAATTCTTGGAGATGGCGCTCCCGCCGCGGCTCCGGCTGCCGCCGCTGTCCCGGCGGCGCCACGCCCTCCCCAGCGGACACGGGAACGGCGCCCCGAACAGCGTCGCAAGCAGGAAAAGACGTCTCTCGAATCATACACAAAAGCCGAGAGCGCCGAGAAAGCTGTGCCGACGCCATCTGCGCAGCGGGAAAGCACTGCAGCGACGACTCCGGCGGAAACCCCAAACACCGGGCAGCCGCGCAAAAAGCATCGTTCCCGCAAGCATGGCCACCGCAAACCGTCCGGCGCCTCTCCGGACGGCAGCACATCGACATCAACGCCGACACCATCATCAGGAGCCTGATATGAAACCGACCTTTTATGTGACCACCCCGATCTATTATGTGAACGATGTGCCGCATATCGGCCACGCCTATACCACGGTTGCCGGCGATGTTCTGGCCCGCTACAAGAGGCTGATGGGATATGACGTCTATTTTCTGACCGGCAGCGATGAACATGGCCAGAAGGTCGAAAAGGCGGCCACCACCGCCGGCGAAACACCGCTGGAACTGGCCGATCGGGTGGTCAAGCGTTTTCAGGCACTCTGGGAGCGGCTGGGAATATCCCACAACGACTTCATCCGCACCACCCAGGAACGCCACAAAAACGGAGTCAGCCGGATCTTCAAGGATATCCTCGACAAGGGTGACATCTACCTCGGCGAATATGAAGACTGGTACTGCACCCCCTGTGAAACCTTCTGGACCGAAACCCAGCTGATCGAAGGACGCTGTCCCGACTGCAACCGCCCGGTGGAAAAGCTCAAGGAAGAGTCATACTTCTTTCGCATGAGCAAATACCAGGACCAGCTGGTTGCGCATATCGAAGCCAATCCGGACTTCATCCAGCCCAAGAGCAAGCGCAACGAGATCATCTCTTTCATCAAGGAGGGTCTGCGCGACCTGTCGGTTTCACGCACCACCTTTTCCTGGGGCATCCCGGTGCCGGGCAACGACCGCCACATCATCTACGTCTGGTTCGACGCCCTGACCAACTACATCACAGCCTTGGGCTACCCGGATGAATCCGGCAACTACGGTCGCTACTGGCCGGTTGATGTCCACCTTATCGGCAAGGATATCCTCCGCTTCCATGCCGTTTACTGGCCGACCTTTCTTATGGCGGCCGGCCTGCCGCTGCCGAAGAAAGTCTTCGCCCACGGCTGGTGGACAGTCGAAGGGCAGAAGATGAGCAAGAGCCTGCAGAACGTGGTGGAACCGAACATGCTGATCGACAAATACGGCGTCGATGCGGTCAGGTACTTCCTGCTGCGCGAGGTGCCCTTCGGCCTGGACGGCGATTTTTCCCACACCGCCCTCGTGCAGCGGATCAACTCCGACCTGGCCAACGATATCGGCAACCTGCTCAGCCGCTCCACTGCCATGGCGGTCAAATATTTTGGCGGCGTTCTTCCTGCGGCAGACCGAATGGAGGAAGCGGATCAGGCTCTGAAACTGAAAACAGAGGAAATGGTAACGACTGTCGATAAATTCATCGATGAGCTGGCCTTCAGCAAGGCACTGCAGGCGATCTGGGAGGTCATCTCGGCAGGCAACAAATACATTGATGACATGGCGCCCTGGACGCTGGCCAAAGATCCGGCCCTGAGCGGCCGTCTTGCCACGGTC
Source organism: Desulfuromonadaceae bacterium (assembly GCA_049305715.1). Classification (GTDB taxonomy): domain Bacteria; phylum Desulfobacterota; class Desulfuromonadia; order Geobacterales; family Pseudopelobacteraceae; genus JACRCG01. The sequence goes on from JBAQPK010000142.1 coordinate 5,729, forward strand.
ATGTACACCCTCCTCGAATCGCAGCGCATCACGCACTGCATCCTGTCGGCGTTTCTACCGGCAACGTCGGAAAAGGCGCTGGCTTCCCTGGGATGGAAAGAAGCGGCTTCTAAAGAGGGACTGGTGTGGGGGGGGGTAAAAACGGGAACCGTCATAATCAAGACGGAAGCACTCTTTCCGAGGATGGAGGAGTAATTCCAACAGAATCCGGCAAAATCTTTATCCTAAAGTCGATTAAAGCAGAAAAAACCAGTCTCACGTGAAGGCTGGTTTTTCTATACATTTATGCAATAGCGTGGATTTCACAGAAATACCTACAAATTACTTCCACATATCTTCGTCGATAGCCTCAAATGATCTTGTCGCATTTCTGAAAGCAAGTTCATCGTCTTCGCTCCAGGTACCAGCAAGACTGTCAAGATCATGGTGAAGAATAGTTCTTTTTCGCTTGTCAACACCAGTTGCCTCACGAATCAGGCGTAAAGCCAATGTATTAAGACTGACCCCTTGATTACGTGCCAACTCTTTCAATGTCTGTGAGAGAGAATCGTCTATACCGCGCAATGTCATTGTTGTCATGGTTGTATCCTTTCCAGGGCTGGATGCAGAGAAAGTCCGGTAATGTATTTAAAATGACTGTCCAGAGTCGCCAAAGTACGTCCATGCTGCATGGCTGATGCTGCAATCCAGACATCATTTGTAGGAACCGGCTTACCTATCTGTTTAAGGTTGTTGAAAATCATTGCGAAAAACTCAGCACTTGATTCATCAACTGCAAGGAACACAACACGTGGTGATGTATTGGCCCAGCGTGAATAGGACTTTTGGTTCGTTTGTGATAAACCATCACGAACGGAGGAAAGTCCATGCGAAAGAAACGCCACAATTACACCCCCGAAGAGAAAGTTTCCATTTTACGGCGG
>JBAQPK010000143.1:0-6100 GCA_049305715.1 Desulfuromonadaceae bacterium
GTCTTGCCGGCATTATCGTCACACAGGTCGCCAACGTCTTCACCTGCCGCTCCCCGGCCCTCTCCATCACAACCCTGGGTTTGTTTTCCAACCGCCTGGTGCTGGTCGGGGTTGCCGCCGAACTGGCTCTGGCCGTCCTCATCATCTACACCCACCCCGGAAACTATATATTCGGCTGCTCACCCATCGGCACCAGCGTCTGGCTGCTGCTGCTCCCCTTTGCCCTGCTGCTGCTGGCGGCGGATGAGGTCCGCAAGTATATCGCCAGACGAGCCGGGGGGTGAATGGAATTTGCTGTTTACACGGTGGACAAAACTGGTAAACTCCCCCCTTGTCGCAATCCGGCGGAAATAGATGTGATCGTGGCAGAGTAAAACGAAGCTGTTGTACATTCAGGAGAACAGGACCCCATGATCTGCCGCTATTTCAAAGTCGCCCACCGCGACATGGTTTTCCTCAAATTCATTCTGGAGGCGTACGAGGGGATGAATGTCATGAGCACCGTTGACAACAAGGCCGGCATCATCCGCATCGCCATCATGCCCGGTTTCGTTGATGACATGGACCGGCTGCTGGCCGATCTGGGACGGCAGGTGACGATGGAGCCGGTCCTGTGGCATGATGAACCCTGCGCATTCTGAACCGTCGCATCGCGGCGCCCTCTATGCGCCCGCTCTGCTGCTGACGGGAGAAACCAGCACCTGCAGGCCGCGCCCCGCTCCTGATATATAAACGAACGTAATCGTTGCCGGCGCTTCAATTGCCCCCTCAGTCTGATAATCACATTTGAATTGGTAACGGAATGACTTGATCCTGCTGTCACGGGGGAGTTCCAGGTCTCCCGGAAGTTCCCGGGCGGACGGCCAGGAGCAGTCGCGCTGATGTTCAGCGACAAAACCGGGGAGTTTGCCCATCAGCGGCATCTCGCTGCGACAGTAGTCGAAGAAAAGCGCATCGAACAGCAGGGGGCGGTCTGACTCGGGCAAAAGCGGTCCCGCCAGACGCGCAAAAAGCTCGAAAACCCTTCGGCAGGAGAGACTGGAGAGGTTTTCATTGCCCGCCTGCCGTGCCAGACCGTCAAGAATAGCGGCGAATGGTCTGTCGCGCTCAAGGGTTTTGAACGCCGCCGCAAACCGGCCATGCTTGTTGAACAGGTCCAGCAGGCGCCCGATTGTTTCGACCCGGCAGATCTCTTCGTAGGAGAGCCACGGGGTACGGAGGATCGTGTAGGGGGGGGCTTCGGAGTAGGCGTATCCTTCGCGACCTGCAATAACACGCATCGGCGCGCCTTTGAGCAGCTTGAGCGGCTCGATCTGGATCATATCCGGCTTCAGGTCGGCAATTGCCTGCAGGGAGTTCAGAAACCCGGCGTAATCTTCTCCCGGAAGGCCAGCCACCAGATCGAGGTGCAACTCGATCAGAGTCTCGGCCCTGAGCCGTCCGACAGTGGCAAAAATCCGCGACAGGTCGGCTGTCCGGCCGACCTGTTCAAGCGTTGCCGCCGAGGACGACTGGACGCCGATTTCAAAATGGAAGATGTTCTCCGGGACACGCGACAGGGTCTGCAGGTTTTCGTCCGTCAGAAGATCGGCTGCTATTTCAAAGTGAAAGCGGCTGCCGCGGTTATGTTCCAGAATAAATTTCCAGATCGTATCCGCCCGCCGTGCATCATAATTAAAGGTGCGGTCTACCAGCTTTATCTGCCCTACATTGCTGTCCATCAAAAACAGAAGATCTTTTTTTATCCTCTCCATGCTGAATGATCGCACCCCTCCCTCAACCGATGAAAGACAGAAGGCGCACGAGAAGGGACAGCCGCGAGAGGTCTCGTAGTAGATCAACGGTTTTGTAAAGTCAATCAACCCTGCTTCAAAAGGTGAAGGGAGCCGGTCGAGCTCCAGGTTTTTCCTGCCGAGCGGGCCTGATGTGATATCACTGCCGTCGCGGAAGAACAGGTTTTCGATCTCCGCCAGGCGCTCCTGCAGCAGGATGGTTTCTTCCCGGATCACCGAATCGACCAGACGTCTGAAGGTTTCTTCCCCCTCACCCTTGATCACAAAGTCAATCGCAGGGTTGTCGTGCATGAGATCGAATATCCCGAAGGAAACTTCCGGCCCTCCCAGAACGACACGGGTATGCGGTGATATCTTTTTGAGATCGGAAACAATCCGCAGCGTCTGTTCGATATTCCAGATGTAACAGGAGAAGGCGATCAAATCGGCCCCTTCAGCCATGACAAGCCTCAGGATATGTTCGCGAGGTTCATTGACGGTCCATTCGCGGATCGTTATTCCGGCGTTGGGGATGTCCCGGCAGTACGCGGCGAGGCAGGGGAGAGCAAGTGATGCGTGGGAGTATTTAGCGTGCAGGGTTGCAAGAAGTATTTTCATGTCAGTGGGGTCTCGGGAAGTGAATAGAATAGTGATTTCATCAGGCTCTTTTGCATTGACGTCTAACTTCGCAAGTGCTACAAAATACACGCTTACTATCTAAAAATAAAGGTGTTTCCCGATGCTTGATATGAAATACATTCGTGAAAATCTGGATGAAACCGAGCGGCGTCTCCGTACTCGCGGTGGTGAATCCTATCTGGGCGGCTTTCGTGAACTGGATGAAAAACGCCGTATGCTTCTGAAAGAGGGTGAGACGCTCAAGGCGCTGCGCAATTCGGTTTCCGATGAGATTGGCCGTACCAAGGACAAAAGTCAGGTTCAGGGGAAGATCCTGGAGATGCGAGAGGTTTCTCAAAAAATCAAGGGATTGGATGAAGAACTGGCTCAGGTCGAAGAACAGCTGAACTTGTTCCAGTTGACGGTGCCGAATCTGCCGCATGCCACGACCCCGATCGGATGCTCCGAAAACGACAACGTCCAGGTCAGGGCGTGGGGAGAGCCGCAGAAGCTCCCTTTTGAAGCCAAACCGCACTGGGATCTCGGTGAAGACCTCGGCATCCTTGATTTTGAGCGCGGCGCCAAGATTACCGGCGCGCGCTTCACCCTCTATCGCGGGGCCGGGGCACGTCTGGAGCGGGCTCTGATTAATCTTATGCTCGATCTGCACACCGCTTCGCACGGCTACCTGGAGGTGCTCCCCCCTTTCATGGTAAATCGTGATTCGATGCAGGGCACAGGGCAGCTCCCCAAGTTCGAAGAGGACCTGTTCAAGCTGGTCGATCCCGATTTTTTCCTGATCCCAACCGCCGAGGTGCCGGTAACCAATATCCACCGCGGCGAGATTCTCAAAAAGAGCGATCTGCCGATCAGCTATTGCGCCTACACACCCTGCTTCCGCCGCGAGGCCGGTTCCTACGGCAAGGATACCCGCGGCCTGATCCGCCAGCACCAGTTCAACAAGGTGGAGCTGGTGAAGTTTGTCCACCCGTCGGAGTCGGACGCCGCGCTGGAAGCGCTGACCGGGCATGCCGAAAAGGTGCTGCAGCTGCTGGAACTTCCCTACCGGGTGATGGCGCTCTGCAGCGGCGACATCGGCTTTTCGTCAGCCAAGACCTACGATCTTGAGGTCTGGCTGCCGGGGCAGAGCTGCTATCGCGAAATATCATCCTGCAGCAATTTCGGAGAGTTTCAGGCACGCAGAGCATCGATCCGCTTCCGCGAGGATGAAAAGGGGAAGCCCGAATTTGTTCATACCCTGAACGGCTCCGGCCTAGCCGTGGGGCGTACGCTGGTGGCGATTCTGGAAAACTATCAGCAGGCGGACGGCTCCGTGCTTGTTCCGTCTGCGTTGCGGCCATATATGGGCGGTATTGAGCGGATAACGCGACAATAACCACACAACGTGTTCCCGTTGACGGTTACTATTTGAAAATAAAAAATAGGTGTGCTATAAGACCGTGTGTATGACAATGGAGAGGTGGCCGAGTGGTTTAAGGCAGCGGTCTTGAAAACCGCCGAGTGTAACAGCTCCGTGAGTTCGAATCTCACCTTCTCCGCCATAAAATAAAACAGGCGGTTGGCGACTCATACGCTGACCGCCTTTTTGCATTGAAAGAGAGCTACAGGCATGCAGATAACAACTCCATATATAAAGCTGGACAGTTTTCTAAAAGCGGAAAATGCTGTTTCCTCCGGTGGTGAGGCAAAGGCCATGATCGCAGAAGGGTATATATCGGTAAATGGTGAAGTGGAGTCTCGCCGTGGCCGCAAGTTGTATCCCGGAGACAAGGTCGTTTTCGGAAAAAGAAAATTCCTGGTTGAAGCCGCTTGAACTCAAATAATTTGACTTATCACGGTGTTTAAAATTAGAATACCATGCTTATGTGTGCCAATTCCCACGCCATTGCGCGTTAATGAGGAGAAATACAATGAATATGAGATTTCTTGATGCCTGTTGGGGCAAACCGGTCGATCGTACTCCCGTGTGGCTTATGCGCCAGGCCGGTCGCTACCTGCCCGAGTACATGGCGGTCCGATCAAAATGCACGTTTCTGGAATTGTGTAAAACCCCCGAACTGGCTGCGGAAGTCAGTATCCAGCCAGTTGATATTCTCGGAGTTGATGCCGCGATCATGTTCTCTGACATCCTGACACCGGTTGAGCCGATGGGGATGAAGCTTGATTTTGTCCCGGGGCCGGTGTTTGAAAGCCCGATCCGCTCCATGGCTGATGTGGAGAGGTTGCGTATACCGCAGATGGAGCAGGATGTCCCTTACGTTCTCGAAACCATTAAAATACTGCGTCGCGAGCTGGCCGGAAAGGTGCCGCTGATCGGATTCGGCGGCGCACCGTTTACGCTGGCCTGCTACATGGTCGAGGGTAAAGGCTCCAAGGATTTTGCCCAGATCAAGCGGATGATGTATGCCGCGCCTGATATCTATGCCGCCCTGATGGAAAAGATTACCACAATGAGCATGGAGTATCTGAATGCCCAGATTACTGCCGGTGCGCAGTGTATCCAGATATTTGATACCTGGGGCGGCATTCTTTCTCCCGCCGATTACGAACGCTATGTGCTGCCGTATACCGCCAGGCTGATCAACGGGCTGAACCGCATGGAAACCCCGGTCATCCATTTTGTCAAGGGGTCCGGAGCCATGCTGGATACCGTCAAGAAGGCCGGCGGCGATGTCATGGGCCTTGACTGGCACGTAAATCTTGGTGCGGCACGGGATCTGATCGGCCCGCAGATGGCGGTACAGGGCAATCTTGACCCGACCGTGCTGTACGCAACAACGGAAATTATTGAACGCGAAGTCAAGCGGGTCCTGGATGAGAACGCCGGGCGCCCAGGGCACATTTTTAATCTCGGGCACGGCATACTGCCGACGGTTCCCCCTGAAAACGCCCGATTCATGGTGGAGTGCGTTCACCGATTGTCGCAGAAATAATTACGAGCAAAAAATAGCCTTACCACGGAGGGTGCAGGGGAAAATATCGAGAAGTCATCGAATTCTTTTCTCTCTGCTTCCTCCGTGGTTTTCTTCAAGAGGATTCCATGTCGGTCTCACTTAAAAACTTTGTGATCTTCGTAACCGATCTTGTCAAAGCAAAATCTTTCTATGTTGACCTCCTCGGTTTGCCGGTTGTCGGCCAAAGCGAAATGCTGATCGAATTTTTCCCGGGAGCCTCCACAACACTGGGTGTTTCGCTTGCGCTGCATGAAGATGCCCGTAATCTGGTGGGAAGACACACCGGCATCACCCTTAAAGTAGAAAATATTGTCGAAGTCTGCGAAACGCTTAAAAATGGCGGCGTACATTTTGTGGAACCGCTTGAGTCCAGTCCATGGGGCAAAATGGCGGTTGTACAGGACTTTGACGGTAATATGATCGCCCTGGTAGACCGCTAGGTGAAGATCACCACCCGTGAGCTTGTGGCTCGGGTGTCTGCCGAAGCCAGACAGAACCCGAGGCTGCGCCGGAACCACAATTTTCACCCGTCTGACGAATCCCGCTGTCATCGCCTGCTTAATGCCATTGAACCTGGTTCATATATCAGGCCGCATCGACATCTCGATCCGGAAAAGGATGAAGCATTTATCCTTTTGAGCGGCAGTTTGGGAATTGTCATCTTTACCGAAGACGGCGGGGTTGCCGAAACAGTTGTTTTGTCGCATCCCGGCGGTAATCTGGCCGTTGATATTC
>JBAQPK010000144.1:0-3221 GCA_049305715.1 Desulfuromonadaceae bacterium
CCGAACGGCAAACGTGCCTACGCGGCAGAGTTCTCGAGTGTTGAAGATTTCGAGCAAACTAAAGGCCGTGGATTAACCAAAAGTCGGATGCTGGCAGTAGTTACGGTCGGTAACGGAGAAACTTCGATGTCTTGGCACCGCATCAATCCATTCGGAAAGAGGATCCCGAAAGCCTAAATGTAAACTGGCGAATAAAGCCGTTTAGCAACCAACATTCCCAACAAGGAGACAAGCATGGGATTCTTATCAAGACAACCCGGAAGTAACGACATGCCCAGGTCAACTAGCGGAAAAAGTCCCTGGCTTGGTGAAACCGAAGACGTTGACGAATTCGTCTTACGTCTGCAGAACAAAATCAAGAACTGTATTGACTGCGGCCGTCCAACGCATATTCAGTATCTGAACAATAGAGGGCGTTGTCCGGACTGCCGTCCGGACTTCCATCCGTAACCCGTATCCAGAAATCTCACCCCGCCTCGGCGGGGTTTTTCTTTGGGGCAGTAACCTTACCTTGACAGAGACAATGCCGAGTGTAGGGTGTAGTTAGAAGTTCTCTCCTCCGTATGTGCGGCTATCTGAAATATGTTCGGATGGCGGCACTATGTGGAGGAAAACATGTACAAACGTATCGTCCGGACGTTACGAAATAAACGATTTTGGTGCTGGCTTACGGGAATTTGTTTTTTCCTCGGGCACGATGTTAAGGGTGCACCGCTTATCAAGGGTTATCAAGCAGTACGCGGCGAATGGCTTGGTGGCTGGTACTCCTACTGCTCCCGTTGCTCGTCTGTCGACCCTGGAGTGTACCCGCACAACTGGTGGCGTCGAAGCCTTTTCCATAGAACCATCGGTGTTTCTTGGAATGCGACAAGGAATCTCTATTACTTTCGTTACGTCTGGCCGGTGAAAAGGTATTTTCTGTACAGAGCCGATGGTGAACGGGAAGAACGAGGGCTTGTTCGCCGGATAGTATCTCTAGTATCCCTTCGTTCCGGCGGTGATGTAAGCCTCTGTTTCGGTAAGTACATAACCCAAGAAGACGTCGACAAGGTCACAAAGGAAGTGCTCAAGCATGACTTCAAGAAACGCAAGTAGTTTGACCGAATTTCTGCGCCGCTTAACCGCGGCGTTTTTCTTTTTCCATAAGTTGAGATTTAGTCATAAATGCATGATTACCTAATTGACGTGTCCCCATGACTTAACCAAGAAAAAAAGGCACCTACTGGTGCCTTAATCGACACGTTTTCCGTGTCGGTTGATTAGAAAATATTCGCCGTCCTTAGAGACTTCTGCGAGAAATATTCGCCCTCTCTTTTTGAAACTACCCACCCAATCGAACGCCTCTTTATAAGCGCGCTGGCCATCCTGGTTTATGTGGAGTCCAACACTTCTTGTGTGAACCACTTCATATTGAATGGCCGATAAGTACAAACCTGGGTTGATCTGCACAAAAGGCTGGGCGGCGTTTATTCTATACGTAATAGAATCATCTTTGAATTTAGCTTGCTCGCCGTCTGGGGTTATAAAATTTGCCCATCTCCAGTTATATCTGACAACCGCAAGGAAGCGATCGCCGGCACGAGCAAAGCCAGAAGCGCCGTGTTTGTAGGAAGTCCCATACAGACGTTCTCCATCGGAGTTAATAAAAATTAACCCTCCTTGGCCTTTTTGTTCAGCCAAAGCAATCCAGCGATCTCCTACGTTTACAAACGGTAAAACCCACCTGTAGCGTTTTCGGGCATCTTCTGAAAGGACTGGTTGTTCCATTACTCCTCCGCATATGGTCGCCGTCTGAGAAAATCTCAGACAGTCACCAATGCGGATGAATGACGACTGAACAAAATCTACAATATATTTCTATCCTGTCAAGTGACCACTTTTGTTAGTTACTAGTGATGGTGTTGGGTTGGCTATATACCGTCGCAAGGCCTCACGAATGAGTTCCGAGCGCGTGCGGTGCTCTTTCTTGCGTAACTCCTCAATCTGAATCGCCATGCCCGGAGGAATTGATATTGAAAAGGTAACGGTTATGCGCGTCATGTATACAGTCTCTCAAGAGAGATCTGTCCCGTGAAGAGGTGAAAACATACAGGATAGGTAAGCAAACAGGTTTGGTGAGTTCGTCCTGAGTTGGGCGTAGATAATCCAAAAACATTGTGTTAACGTTTATGTATGGCGAAGACTGACAATGCCTATCAATACCCAATCGATAACGAAAGGATTGTACGAATAGCGTATAACGAATCACCGGCTCATGTAGGCCCCCTCGCTTATTCAGTAGATTTTATTGTCCCAGAAGGAACTGAGGTAAAAGCGGCTGCCGATGGGATCGTCATTGAAGTGAAAGACGATTCAAACATAGGCGGTGCTGACAAGGACTTAGAACAGTTTGGCAACTATATTGAGATAGAGCACCCGCATGGAGAATATTCAGAATATGAACATTTGAAGAACAAAGGGGCACTTGTAAAGGTCGGTGACAGAATAACCAGAGGACAAGTCATCGGATACAGTGGTGCGACTGGGTGGATAGCACACTTAGGACCACACCTCCATTTTATGGTCGGGAAGTATGGGAATGTTTCTGATGAATATCAGACACTGGAGATCGTGTGGGCTAAGCAGTCGTAAAAATGTGTTTGCTGAACGCGTTTATACTACTACGTGTGTACAAAAGTTCGAATCCCTGCCTGTCTCAACCAAAAAGGGTTAGAACTCGAGCTTCCCGAAAACAAAAAACCGCGCAATTGCACGGTTTTTTCCGGTCACACTCAGTATGACTAAGTGTTACAGCTGCGGAAAGGCCTCAACGACATTCGCACACGCTACGACAAACGCGACCCCCGAGCTTCTACAAACTATACAGCTCGTAAGAGAAGTTACAAAAGAGATGAAGGATCAGCCGAGTCAAAATCTGAAACAATCGGACGATTCTGTTCACCCGGCAACGGCTCCGCCAGAAACTCATAAAGACTAACAAAATTACCGGCAACTTCACTCGCTTCTGCTATCGACAACTCTTCACCGAACTCTTCTTTATATAGCCGTATAAATTCCCGTAGCTCTTCTTCACTAATCCTCATATTACTCAGCATAGCGTAAACATTCGGGAGAAAAAGTGGGTAAAACATACTCCAATGTCATATTTTACACCGCTATGAGCCAGTGATTAGTTAGAAACCTAATTCTCAGGTAAAGAAAAAGGCGCCACATCTCTATGG
>JBAQPK010000145.1:0-4897 GCA_049305715.1 Desulfuromonadaceae bacterium
CCGCCATAACGCGTCCGTCCCGTGAGCCTCCACCCATGCGGCACGGCGAGGAACTGGCTTCCACCAGATCGCCGTGCAGCGCGCCTTTCAGGAACTTTGACGGGATGAAGATATCCTCGCCCCCACCATCGGGGGTCACAAAGCCGTACCCATCACGGTGCGCCGAGATCCGGCCGCGGGTGGTTTTTATTTTCCCCGGCAGGGAGTAACTATTTCCTTTCAGCCGGATCAGTTCGCCGTCTTCGGCCATGTCATCCAGCATATTCTTCAGTTCACGTTTGACGTGACGACCTCCGAACTCACGCAACAGGTCATCGAAATGGATGGCACCCTCCCGCTCTTTGAAAAGCGCCAGTATATGTTTTTTACTGATATTCATCGGTCGGCTCCTTGCTGTTTCGCTTGATGTCAAGCGAAACACACTGTTAGGTTCAACACACCGCAAAGTCAACCCTGTTTTATATAACTATCCAGTTTGGCGTTGTTGCGTGCTCTGCTTGTTTACGATATATATGACACAGTTTGTAAAATTCGAAAGAAGAGTGATCATGATAATAACTAAAGTTGCAATAAAACGGATCATCCCGGCTGTTGTTCTGGTTTGTTTGCTTACGGTGGCAGGCGCCCTGGCCGCTGACAAGGGCGCCGCTGCCGTCCCGTCCGGGGCCAAGTGTCCGGTCTGCGGGATGTTTGTTGCCAAATACCCGGACTGGGTTGCGACCGCCCGCTTCAAGGACGGCACGATCTCCTACTATGACGGACCGAAGGATATGTTCAGCCACTTTTTCGACCCCGGCCGCTATACCCCCGGAAAAAGGCAAGCAGATATCGTTGCGCTGGCGGTGAAGGAGTATTACTCGCTGGCGACGATCGATGCGCGCAGCGCCTTTTTTGTGACCGGCAGTGACGTCCATGGGCCGATGGGGAGCGAGCTGATACCGTTCAGCACGGAGAAAGATGCCAAATCCTTCAAGCTCGATCACGAGGGGAAGCGGGTTCTTCGCTTTAAAGAAGTTACGCGACAGACGATACAATCACTCAATTAAGGCAGCTATGCGGCGTTCTCTCCAATTCCTGCTGTTCACTGCAGTCAGCCTGACGGTCTTCCTCCTTCTGCCGCTGCATGCCCGCCGTACCCAGCAAGCAGACGGTGCAAGGAGGGGACAGGCATCTCAGCTGAAAAATTTACAGCTGACCGATCTCTGTCTCACGACGGAAGCCCGCTACACCCGCCACCCGGCCATGGCCGACCGTCATGCCCCTTTTCAGGAGCATCCCCTCGCGCTGGAACATTTCCCATCGGGAGCCCTGATCCTGCCGGCCCTCCCATCACGTGGTGCACCATGAAACGAGCCGTTGAACGACATCTGAATATCCTTGAATTCACGCTGGCGTCGCTGCTGCGCAGGAAAGCCAGGAACCTTTCCCTGCTGGCGATGTATCTGCTGGTGATCTTCATGCTGGCATCGCTGGTGTTTTTTGTCACGGCACTCAAAAGGGAGGCGGCCATTATTCTGGGCGATGCCCCCGATATGGTCGTGCAGCGCCTGACGGCAGGGCGTCAGGATCTTGTGCCTATCGGCTACGCCGCCGAAATTGCCCGGATCAGGGGGGTGACAGCGGTGCGGCCGCGCCTGTGGGGCTATTATTATGATGCGCTGAACGGCGCCAACTATACGGTCATGGGCAGCGATGATTCCGCCGCAGGTCCGGAACGCGCCTCCATCGGCGCCGGGGTGGCGAAGGCGCGCAACCTGGCTGTCGGCGATCTGCTGCCGCTGACCGGCTATGACAGGGTGCCGCTGATGCTGGAGATCGGCACGATTTTTCCGAGCGGCTCCGACCTCATCGCGGCGGACATGATTGTCATCTCTCCGGGGGACTTCCGGCGGCTGTTCAATTTTCCGAACGGCCAGGCGACCGACCTGGCGGTAACCGTACGGAACCTCAAAGAGCTGCCGACCGTTGCCGCCAAGATTGCCGTCCGGTTCCCCGATTCCCGGCCGATCCTGAAAAGCGAGATTCGGCGCACCTATCAGTCGATCTTCGACTGGCGCGGCGGCATGACGCTGATCGTCCTGGCATCATCGCTGCTCTCATTCATCATCTTCGCCTGGGACAAGGCCACCGGTCTTTCAGCCGAAGAGCGGAAGGAAATCGGCATCCTCAAATCGATCGGCTGGGAAACGTCCGATGTGCTGCTGCTCAAATTCTGGGAAGGAATCGTGATCTCGCTGACGGCCTTTCTGGTGGGGACCGTGCTGGCCTACGGGCATGTTTTTTTCCTCTCGGCGCCGCTCTTTGCCCAGGCGCTCAAGGGGTGGTCGGTGATCTATCCCCGCTTTCAGCTGGTGCCGGTTGTCGATGTCTATCAGCTGGCCCTCCTCTTTTTCCTGACGGTGGTGCCGTACACGGCCGCGACGGTTGTTCCCTGCTGGCGGGCGGCCACGATCGATCCTGATGCGGCGATGAGGTATTGATGTGATAGAACTGTCGGGCATCACGAAGAGTTTCAACGGCGGTAAGCCGAACCAGTTCACTGCCGTGGATAACGTCACCCTCTCTCTCAATCCGGAGCAGGTCACGGTTTTCAAAGGGCCGAGCGGGTCGGGTAAAACCTCGCTCCTGACGATGATCGGCTGCATGGCCCGCCCTACTTCCGGGCGCATATTCCTGCGCGGGGTGCCGGCGGCGGTGCCGTTTCAACGGGGTGGGGTGGATGCGGTCGAAATCACCAGCCTGCCGGAGCGATTCCTGAACGAAATCCGGCGCTCCACGTTCGGCTTCATTTTTCAGCAGTTCAATCTGGTGAAGGGGATCACCGTTCTGGAAAATGTCATGCTGCCGGCCTATCCGACCGGCGAGGGGCGGGCTCTTTTCCGTCTCCGTGCGCTGGCTCTGCTGGAACAGTTCAGTATCGACCATCTCGCCGGACAGCGGGTGGAGCTGCTTTCGGGCGGAGAGATGCAGCGGGTCGCCATCGCCCGGGCTCTGATCAATAATCCCTCCATCATCATCGCCGATGAACCGACGGCGCACCTCGATTCAAAGCTGTCCCGGGAGTTCATGGAGATTGTCGGCTGCTTGAAGGGGGAGGGGAAGAGCGTGCTGATAGCCAGCCATGACCCGATCGTGTTTGATTCGCCGCTGATAGACTCGCTGGTTGAAATGCGCGACGGTGCGGTCATCGACCGCAGGAGCTGCCGGTGATCCTGCAGCCCGCCGCTCTCGCGCTGCTGCTGATTGCGCTGCTGGTATCCGGTATGGGGATTCATGCAGGATACTACGGCATGCGGATTCTCGGCCGCTGGGACCCGGCCTCAGGGAGTGAGGGACAGTTGGAGCTGGAGCGGAGAACCTACCTGATCTCGACAACCATGAGCTATATCCTCGGTTTTGAGCTCATGTCGCTGTTCCTCTTCGTCTACACCGCTGATGACATTCACACATTGTTTACCGGCGCCATGTGCGCGGCCGGTACCCTGGCGGTCAACTCCTTCGGTTATCCGGCGCTGCTCCTCAAGATCGTCAATTTTCTGCTGTCAAGTGTCTGGCTGGTCATCAACCACACAGACAACCGGGGGTACGACTACCCGCTGATCAAGGTCAAATACGAGTTGCTCAATCTGCTTGTGCCGCTGCTGGTGCTTGAAAGCATCCTGCTGTTTGCTTTTTTTGCCGGGGTAAAACCGGACATCATCACCTCCTGCTGCGGCAGCCTGTTCAGCCACGAATCAGGCAGCCTCGGCGGTGATCTTGCTTCACTGCCGCATCTGCCGATGCAGATCGCCTTCTTCTCCGGCATGTCGCTCACCGCCGCCAGCGGATTGTTATTTTATCTGAAGGGGCGTGCCGGTTATCTGTTCTCGATCGCTTCGTCCGTCACGTTCCTGATCGCCTGCGCCTCCGTCGTCTCGTTCATCTGCCTCTATTTCTACGAACTGCCGACCCATCACTGCCCGTTCTGTCTGCTGCAGGAGGAGTATGGCTACATCGGTTACGTTCTGTACGCCACCCTCTTCGGCGGCGCCGTGGCGGGGATCGGGACCGGCGCGCTGATGCCGTACAGGCAGGTCGGCAGCCTGGCACGCATCATCCCGGTTATTCAGCGCCGTCTCGCCCTCGTTACGCTCGTCTGCTACCTGCTGTTTGCGCTGATTGTGATCCGGGAGATGGTCTTTTCGGCACTCATGCTGGGCTGAGGTGCTTCAACCCCATAGTGCACCTCATATTTTTTCTACCCAGCCGTAAAAAATATGCTAATATGCCGATTCTTTTTAGTAAGAAAGAAGTCGTTTTCCGCACTTTTTCTTGCAAAGAACAACTTCGTTAGCGCACTTATCCTGTTTATCAGGGCTAAGCCATATCCGGGAGGTAGTCATGCCGCAATTTTTTGAAGGTAAACTTGAAGCCAAAGGACAGAAGTTCGGTATCGTTGTCAGCCGCTTCAACAGTTTCATCGGTGAACGTCTGCTGGAGGGGGCGGTTGATGCGCTGATCCGCCATGGTGTTGATGACAAAAACATCCATGTTGCACGGGTACCGGGTGCTTTTGAGATCCCGCTCTTTGCCAAAAAGATGGCGGAGTCCGGCAAGTATGATGCCCTGATCTGCCTCGGCGCTGTTATCCGCGGTTCTACGCCGCATTTCGACTACGTTGCCTCCGAGGTGTCCAAGGGGGTGGCGCAGGTGACGTTGTCAAGCGGGGTGCCGATCGCCTTTGGCGTGCTGACGACGGATACGATCGAGCAGGCGGTGGAGCGTGCCGGAACCAAGGCGGGCAACAAGGGTTTTGAAGCGGCGGTTACCGCCATTGAATCCGTCAACCTGCTGAAGGTGCTTAAATAATGGGACTGCGTCGTGAAGCGCGGGAACTGGCATTGCAGATGTTGTACGC
>JBAQPK010000146.1:0-4576 GCA_049305715.1 Desulfuromonadaceae bacterium
GGTTACTGTCGAGCTTTCTCCTTACGACCTCACTCGTGGCCGTATAACCTATCGCGACAAATAATCTGTCCACTTTTTGATTGATATAAACAGGCCCGTCCATTCTGGAGGGCTTGTGTTGTTTCAAAATACACCCTGTGCGAGGAACGAATGTACACCGTAGCTGACTTGAAAAAAGGTTTAAAGATAATACTTGATGGCGACCCGTATCTGGTCGTGGCGTTTGACTTTGTGAAACCGGGTAAGGGCCAGGCCCTGTACCGCACCAAGATGCGCAACATGATCAACGGCTCGCTCCTTGACAGAACGTATCGTTCGGGCGAATCCTTCGAGCCCGCCAGTCTCGAAGAACGCACGATGGAGTATCTCTACAAGGAAGGCGACCACTATACTTTTATGGACCAGCAGACGTATGAGCAGGTCGTGATGGAAGAAGAAACTCTTGGTGATGCCAAGAACTACCTGCTTGAAAACCTGAAGGTCGAAGTCATGCTCTTCGGAGAAAAAGCCATCGGCATATCGCTGCCGAATTTTGTCAATCTGCGGGTGACCGGCACCGAGCAGTGGGCTATAGGTGACACCAGCGGCAACGACTCCAAGCCGGCCACCGTCGAGACCGGCTATGTCCTCCGTGTCCCCCCCTTCATCGAAGAAGGGGAACTGATCGTTATCGATACCCGCACCGGCGAGTATTCGACTCGCGTCAAGGGATAAACCATGAAAACAGACGCTCTGTGGTTACGGGCGCATGCAATAAAGGCAATACGAGATTTTTTCTGGGAGCGGGGGTTTCTCGAAGTGGAGACCCCCCTTCTTATTCCCGCCAACGCCCCCGAAGAACATATCAATCCGATCGTCACCCTCCCCTCCTGGCAGCTTCAGACATCTCCGGAAATCTGTATGAAGCGCCTGCTCTGCAGCGGTCACCAGAAACTGTTTCAAATATCGCACTGCTGGCGCTCTAATGAACGGGGCTCCCGCCATCTGTCCGAGTTTACCATGTTGGAATGGTACCGGTCCGGATGTGATTACCTGACCCTTATGGCCGATTGTGAAGAGCTGCTGCAGCATGTTGCCGCTGTATGCCTGCCTGACAGTCGCTGTTTTGTGCATAATTTGGCAAAAATCGATCCGTTTGCCCCCTGGCAGCGCATCAGCGTCCAGGAGGCGTTTTTGCGTTTTGGGCAGGCGGAGGTATTGGATTGCCTTAGAAAAGGGATTTACGAGGAAATACTGACGTCGGTTGTCGAACCGGCTCTGGCCGGATTTGGCGCGCCGGTTATCTTGATGGACTACCCCGCGGAGCTGGCTGCCCTGGCTCGCACAAAACCGGGAAACCGGGAACTAGCGGAACGGTTTGAGCTGTATGTCGGCGGTCTGGAGCTGGCAAATGGTTTCAGCGAACTCAATGATCCGCTCGAACAGCGCCGCCGTTTTGAAGAGGCAAACCGTGCCCGCGGATGCGCCGGCCAGCCGGAGCTGCCGCTGCCGGAGCCGTTTCTTGATACGCTTGCAACGATGCCGGCGTCGGCCGGAATCGCTCTGGGGGTTGACCGGTTGGTGATGCTGACCACAGGAGTTGATGCAATAGATGAGATTGTAGCTTTTACTCCGGAGGAGCTGTAATTATTGCCTCTCAATGATTTGCAGTGACACACTTAAAAGCCTCTTTTTAAAGACTATCAAGCTGAGACGCAGGCTCGCATAAAACCCTTGACAAAATACATAAAAAACAATAGCATTAAGAAGCTATAATACGCCAAACCCTGAGCGATCAGGGGACGGAAAATCGTCGGGACTTGGTTTTTTTATGTAATTAGCAGCGCTGTAGTTTCCTGGATTGCCTTTCATTTTCCCAAGTTAGCCGGATTGCCGGAGCAGCCACCGCATTGGTTGCACCCGCGCAATCCGGCTTTTTGTTTATCGTGAAGCAATTCAACCTGTAGCAGGAAAACGTGATGCTAGAATGTTCTCGCCTGTGGGTGCATTGGATGAAAAGGTGGTGATGCCTTCCGATCATATAAAGCATTTTGCAATAAAGGTAGTTGCATTCCGAGCTGATAACTCGAAATTGAACCGTTTGTCGTACAGCCAGGGTAATAAATTGTTACTTTCTTATAATGAGGCAGTTTCGAGACCTGGCGGCCGAAATTTCAAACACATCATTTACCTTAGCAATCCTTTTAATTGCAGACATACGCTTTCCTTGAGAAACCACGCAGATCGAAATTGCGTATTACCAACAAACGCAATTATGTTCACAACCAGGCAAGGAGGATAATATGAAAAATCAAGTAATGAAGTACCATCTGTTTATAACCGCACTCATAATATCGCTGATGGCCATGGCCGGTTGCGACGGAGGTGGGGGAGGATCAACTGCCCCGACCAGTGGCAAGCAGGTAGTCAGCAAAGGGGTAATTACCCAACTGGGGAGCATTTATGTCAACGGTGTCAGATATGATACCAGCGGTGCCACCATCAACATGGAAGACCCGGATGATTCCCCCGACGGTCTTCAAGTCGGGATGGTCGTGACCGTCAATGGGACATTCAGCGACAGCACCAACGCCAAGGCCACCAGCGTCATGTTTTCCGACAACCTGAAGGGACCGATTGCGGAGTTCGATAACGCCGCCGGCACCATGACGGTCCTGGGCCAAAAGATCAAATTCACCTCCACAACCGTATTCGATGATTTCCCGACAAATGGGACCAGCAGTGTTACCCCGGGCCAGATGGTCCAGGTAAGCGGGTTTGCCGACCCGAACGGCATCATTCAGGCGACCCGCATCGAGCGACATCTGCCTGACTGGACGGCGAGTTCATCCGTTGAACTGAAAGGCACCATCAGCACCATGCCCAGCGCCTCTCTCTTCACTATCGGCGGGTTGACGATCGACGCCAGTGGCCTGACCCTGCCAACAGGAACAGGAGTCGGTTCATTTGTAAAAGTCGAGGGAAAGCTCGCGGCCTTTAACAGCACAAACCTCAAGGCATCAAGCGTTTCAATGCGCAAGGATGGAATCGAGATTGAAGAAGAGGATGGTGACCATATCGATGTGGAGGGCTACGTCAGGAACCTGAACGGTAACAGGTTCATGATTGGAGACACACTCGTCAACGCGGGGACCCTTTCCCTCGCCGGGATAGCCAACGGCGTCAAGGTGGAAGTGGAAGGCTCTTACCTTAATGGCATCCTGATCGCCAGCGAAATAGAGATAGAGGGCGGAGCAGTTACTCCTCCGACAACCGTTCCT
Organism: Desulfuromonadaceae bacterium; assembly: GCA_049305715.1. Taxonomy (GTDB): domain Bacteria; phylum Desulfobacterota; class Desulfuromonadia; order Geobacterales; family Pseudopelobacteraceae; genus JACRCG01. The sequence continues at coordinate 3,261 of JBAQPK010000146.1, forward strand.
GCCGCTCCAGTCGTCAGCGCAGTCGGAGGGATAAACCAGATAACCCTCTCCTGGAACGGTGTCAGCGGAGCAACGTCATACAATATCTACTGGTCGACAACCACAGGTGTGACCCCAGCCACCGGCGCCAAAATAACCGGTGCAGCATCTCCCTATGTGCATACGGGACTAACTGCATCCACTACCTATTACTATGTCGTTACGGCAGTCAACAGCGTCGGTGAGAGCGCCCCGTCGGCACAGGTATCTGCGACGCCGACTAGCACTCCAACTGTACCCGCAGCCCCCATCGGTGTGTCGGCAGTTGGCGGCGCCAATCAGGTAACCATCTCCTGGGCTGCCGTTGCTGGTGCAACATCATACAACATTTACTGGGCGACTGCCGCGGGAGTTACCCCTACCACGGGGACCCTGATTGCAAACGTAACTTCACCTTACGTACATACGGGTCGAACAGCCGCAACTACCTACTACTACGTCGTCACGGCAGTGAATGCAGCAGGTCAGAGTGCCCCGTCAGCCCAGGCCTCTGCAACTACCGCCCCAACGGCGCCTCAACCGCCATCAGCACCAACCGGGGTCACCGCAACAGTAGTAAGTCCAACCCAGGTCAACGTCTCCTGGGGTGCTGTCACCGGCGCGGTGTCGTACAATATCTACTGGTCGACTACCACAGGCGTGACGCCGGCAACAGGGACATTAATCGCCAACGCAACCTCTCCCTATAGCCATACGGGGCGGACAGCTTCAACCCCGTATTTCTACGTCGTCACGGCAGTTAACGCAGCGGGTGAGAGCGCCCCGTCAGCCCAGGCCTCTGCCACCACCGCTGCCACGCCGATGCCGCCAGCTGCACCGACCAGTGTGACCGCCGTCGGCGGCACCAACCAGGTCACCGTTTCCTGGGCAACCGTTACCGGCGCAACTTCGTACAACATCTACTGGTCGACAACCGCGGGGGTGACACCGGCCACGGGAACCTTGATCGCCAACGTGACCTCTCCCTTCGTCCACATGGGACGGGCCGCATCAACCACCTACTATTATGTCGTGACCGCGGTTAATGCGGCTGGTACAAGTGCACCATCGGCCCAAGTCTCGGCGACAACGGCTGCCGCCCCGCTGGTGTGCGGCACCTGTCATGCAATTCCACCGGCAACGGGCCAACATAGTTTCCATGTCAATTCATTGGGATACAGTTGCGCCATTTGCCATGGTTCAGGTTATAGCAACACGGCCGTAAACACGACATTGCACCTGAACGGTGTTGTAAACGTTGTCAGTACCCTCGGCTGGAATGGAACTTCATGTAGCAC
>JBAQPK010000147.1:0-3542 GCA_049305715.1 Desulfuromonadaceae bacterium
GCCGGGGGCCACCTGGGCATAGCAGCCTGTTGCTACGATGCGTGAGGCAGGATTCAGGCGGCGGGCGCGGCGGATCAGACGGCGGGTTTCCGCATCGGTTCGGGCGGTAACGGTGCAGGAGTTGACGATATAAATATCGGATGGTTCGGTGAAAGGGACGATGTGGTACCCGGCCGTTTTCAATTGTTCAATCATTGCGGCCGATTCAAATTGATTGGTTTTGCATCCCAGTGTGCTGATAGCTACCCTTTTCATATTCTGATAAGATCCTTTTCAAGTTTGGCAAGTGTTCTGCCGACATAGATCACAACGACCAGTGCTGCCGACCACGTTATCCCGAATATTCCCCACCAGATGCCGACTAGCCCTAATCCCATGACCGTCGTGAACAGGTGGAATACAAATGCAGGCCCGGCAATCTGGCGGTAAAGCCCGATAATGAGACCGAACATCGGCATCTTGATTCCCTGCATGGCTGAAACCGAGATGTAGAGCAGAACATATGCCGGCAGTACATACGCTTCAATTGCGAGAAATTGGACTCCTGAGTCGATAACGAAACGGTCGGTTGTAAAGATCTCCATTAACTCGCGACTGTACAGGAGCGCCGCCGCAGTGCCGGATGCGGCAAACATAACACCGTAACGGAGCGATACACGGAGTGTTTCGCGAATTCGGTCAATCTTCTCGGCCCCGAAATTCTGGGCGGTCAGTGCCAGGGTGGAAATATTCAGCCCCATAACCGGCAGCAGCGCGATCTGTTCAATTCGGGAACCGATGCCGTATGCTGCAACAGCCTGCTCGCCAAAGCGTCCTACGAACCAGGTGATGATGAAAATGCCGAGCGAGACGGTCATCATATTCATGGCTGACGGAAGCCCCTGCCTGAAAAGCTCGCGGAAATAACTCCAGCGGGGTCGAAGATCATTGAGGTGGAAGGATGGCATGCTACCGGTTTTCGACAACTGGCTGAAAAGGTAAAAGACTCCAAGGCACTGGACAAAAACCGTAGCCAGAGCGATTCCGGCCAACCCGAGCGCTGGGAATCCCCACCCGCCGTACATAAACCACGGATCCAGAACCAGATTGAGAAAAAAACCGCCGATCAGGAAATTGCGGTACGCGAGGGTGTTGCCGTGTGAGTTGAGAATGGCATTCATAACATAGTTTAGGAGAAAGAAGGAGCTGCCGGCAAAAATGACATTCATGTAGCTTAAGGCATGAGAAAGGTATTCCCCCCGGGCCCCCATCAGGATGAAAATATGCGGTGCCAGCGTCAGACCGGCAGCAGTGAGGAGTAGTGCATGGAACAGAGCAAATGAGAGTGATTGAGACAGGTAAAGGCGGGCCTCATCATTGTCTTTGCGCCCGAGAGCGTTGCCGATCAGGGCGGTTGCACCGGTAGATACACCGCTGCCGATCGACAGAATCAGAAAAAAAACCGGGAAGGAAAGCGACATCGCTGCCAGTGCGGTTGTCGAAAGCTGTCCGCCATACCAGGTGTCCACAACATTAAACATGGTATTGAAGAAAAAACCGGTTCCTGCCGGTATTGCAAGACGGCGGACAAGGTGTGGAATTGGTGCGGACGTCAGGTCGGAAGTCATCTCGACAGGGTAGGATGTCCCGTGACGCCGGTCAAGGAAAAACATTCAGCCGTTTTAGTTGAAAAATCCGGAAAAAACAGCTAAAACGGAACACATTTTTATTTTCCAAGGGGAAGAGCAGTTTTTTACTACATTCGGGAGGCAGTCATGAGTTTAATCAAGTTGTATGATACAACCCTGCGGGATGGTACCCAGGCCGAAGATATCTCCTTTCTGGTTGAGGACAAAATCCGCATCGCTCACAAGCTCGACGAATTGGGTATTCACTATATCGAGGGGGGATGGCCGGGGAGCAATCCCAAGGATGTTTCTTTTTTTAAAGACATAAAAAAAGAAAAGTTGAATCAGGCCAAAATAGCGGCATTTGGCTCCACCCGTCGCGCCAAGGTGACTCCGGATAAAGACAGCAATATCATCACGCTGGTAAAAGCGGAGCCGGACGCGATCACGATTTTTGGAAAAACCTGGGATTTTCATGTGCGCGAAGCGTTGCGTATTTCGCTTGAAGAGAATCTGGAGCTGATTTTTGATTCGCTGGAATATCTGAAAAAACATGCCCCGGAAGTGTTTTATGATGCCGAGCATTTCTTTGACGGCTACAAAGCCAACCCCGAGTACGCCATCAAAACCCTCCAGGCGGCCGAGAGCGCCAACGTTGACTGCATCATCCTGTGTGATACCAACGGCGGTACCATGCCGTTCGAGGTTGCTGAAATCATCAAAACGGTCAGAAAACACATCAAAACTCCGCTTGGCATACACACCCATAATGATGGCGAGTGTGCCGTAGCCAACACCATGATCGCGGTCGAACATGGCATCGTCCATGTACAGGGAACAATCAACGGTTTCGGTGAGCGATGCGGCAACGCCAATATCTGTTCGATTATTCCGGCACTGAAGGTAAAGATGAAGAAAGAGTGCATCACTGACGAGCAGATGCGGCATCTGCGCGAAGTCTCCCGCTATGTGTATGAACTGGCCAATCTATCGCCGGACAAGCATCAGGCCTACGTCGGCAATTCGGCTTTCGCCCACAAGGGTGGGGTGCATGTCAGTGCAATCCAGCGTCATCCGGAAACCTATGAACATATGCGTCCTGAACTGGTCGGCAACTGCACTCGTGTGCTGGTTTCAGACCTGTCCGGTCGCTCCAATATCCTGGCCAAGGCGGAAGAGTTCAACATCAATTTGGACAGCAAAGATCCGGTCACCCTTGAAATTCTCGATAATATCAAGGATATGGAAAATCGCGGCTATCAGTTTGAAGGGGCAGAAGCGTCTTTCGAGCTGTTGATGAAAAAGGCGCTCGGGTCGCACAGAAAATTCTTCACCGTGCTCGGTTTTCGGGTTATCGACGAAAAACGGGGCGAGGACCAGAAGCCGATGGCCGAGGCAACCATTATGGTCAGGGTTGGCGGAAAAATAGAACATACCGCAGCCGAGGGAAATGGTCCGGTTAATGCTCTTGATAACGCCATTCGCAAGGCGCTGGAAAAATTCTACCCCAAGTTGAAGGAAGTCAAGCTGCTGGACTACAAGGTACGTGTTCTCCCTGCCGGTCAAGGTACAGCCTCTTCGACCCGCGTGCTGATCGAGTCCGGTGACAAGTCTGCCCGTTGGGGCACTGTCGGTGTTTCCGACAACATTATCGACGCATCCTATCAGGCCCTGATAGACAGCATAGATTATAAACTGCACAAGTCGGAAGAGTAACGGGGACGGACACAATGCGGCGGGTCGTTATGGTCGTGTGCGCGGCGCTGCTCTTTGTGCCGGTGGCAATTAAAAGCCGTACGAAGCAGGAAACTCCTGTTCGTGCGGCTTTTCGTGTCTTGTCGAGCGGTAAAGTGTCCGTCAAGGTCAGTGGAGAGGTCCTTCATTCGGGCATATATGAAGTGCCCGCCAATTCGTTGGCGATAGACGTCATTAAAA
>JBAQPK010000148.1:0-1670 GCA_049305715.1 Desulfuromonadaceae bacterium
CAAAGCCTTGGCCAGAGCAGCTATGACTGGCACGTTATCTTTTTTGCCGATTCCGCGACCTGCCGTGACGATAATTTCTGCTCTGGAAAGATCTACGTCTTTCGCCTCTGCCGGCTCGTATCCGATGAACTCTACCTTGCCAGTACCATACACTTCCAAGTGTTGTACCTGAGGAGTCTTACCCACCTTGAGTGCGCTGAAGGCACCCGCCTGGAGGGTAAGAACCGACTTGTTTGTGCTGGGCTTGACTGTTCGACGCATTTTAGCGTTGCAACACCCCACTTCGAAACCACCCTCTGTCAGTCCCGTGATCTCTGATACCTGGGCGACCTTCAGAGCAGCGGCCACCCGTGGTGCCAAGTCCCAACCGTATGAAGAGTGTAAGAAGACAATATAGTCAGGGTTCTCTCTTTCCACGACGTGTACAACCAACTGTTTGTGCAGGTCTGGATTGTATTCGCCGTACTTGCCGACATCAGCCAGATAAAGCGTGCCGTCAAATTCCGGCATTTGACTGTCAGTGCCGACCAGCAACAGCGAAGCCTCATCTCCCAGTTGCGAGGCAAAGCCGATCAGTTCGTATGTTGATTCCAGGAGTTTTCCATCTCTATATTCACCGACAAGTAATGTTTTCATGATCCCCTCCTATCGCAAGACTGCGGTTTTGTCTTTGAGTATCCCGATCAGTTCATCAACCAGGTGTCCCACTTCCCCTTCGAGAACGATGCCACCACCCTTCTTGGCCGGCGGATGGAAACTGATCGTTGATGCAAGAGGCTCTTCTTTGAGAAGTTCTGCCACCGGGATGACCAGCAACTCCTTTTTCTTGGATTTCATAATATTCGGTAGAGTCGGATAGCGTGGCACGTTAAGACCCATCTGGCAGGTAACCAGGGCCGGCGTTTTCAACTTCACCACGCCCTTGACTCCGCCTTCCAGTTCCCGCTTGGCGGTAACAACTCCGTTGTCATATGCAAATCCAACCAGGGTAGTAGTGCATGGAACGCCCAGAAGCTCTCCAACAGTGATTCCTACTTGAGCCGAGCCACGGTCTTGAGACTGCATTCCAGTGAAAATAAGGTCGAACCCCTTATCCTTGGCAAAAGCCGCAATCGCGGATGCAATTTGCCAAGGATCCTTGGTAGCAGCAACCGGATCCTGAATGTGGACCGCCCGATCACACCCCATGGCCAAGGCTTTTTTGATTACCTCGCCCACCCTGTCCGGTCCGATGGAGATGACCGTCACATCAGGGGCATCACCCAGTTGTTCCTTAAGTCGGACCGCCTGTTCAACCGCATATTCGTCATATTCGTTCATTCTCCAGGCAAGATCGGCCTCATCGTACCAAGCGCCACTGCTGTTTACCTTGAACCGCGACTCCAAATCCGGAACCTGTTTGATGCATACAAGGATTTTCATGTACTCTCCTTTCTGTGTGCTGTAATTTCAGACATGGTATTCTTTCTATTTCAATTAAACCCGTCTGTATGGCTTCTCAACATGCTAGGTGAATGTTTGCCATCTATGTGCATCGTCACATCAGCTCAAATATTGTTGCTATTCCCTGTCCCACGCCTATGCACAACGATGCAAGGCCGTAGCGAGCACCACGCCTCTTCATCTCATGCACAAGTGTAGTAGTTATGCGTGCACCGGTAGAACCGAGT
>JBAQPK010000149.1:0-2478 GCA_049305715.1 Desulfuromonadaceae bacterium
TAGCCGAACCGGAAAACCACGAATTCTATCGCGCACTGCCACTGTGGAATGAAAAGGTCGAAATCTATCCGTTTGCTACACCTCCTCACCATAACGGCCCATTACGCGCCGACCTGATACTCATAGATTGCGGCTTCGATGACGTTAGGGGCTTGTGTCTGCTCAGCGAAGTCAAACAGGGCAATCCCGAGATACCGGTAATGTTCGTCACTGACGCTGGTTCGGAAAAGACCGCCGTTACGGCGTTTAGAATCGGTGCGCGGGATTATTTCAAAAAGTCGGCCGACCTGCTGGAGTTCGGGAATAACGTCGCAACTTTTCTGCTGCAAAAAAGGGCTGACTTTTGGGGGAAGAGTCGCCGTTACCTTTTTGACAGGGCCATCGGCACGGTCAGGAATGACATTCGGATGGTTAGTGAACTGCCGCCAAATCTGCTCAGAGCCATTCGATACATCAAGGAAAATTTCGCGCAATCCATCACCCTCGATCTGATGGCACAGGAAGGGGGGCTTAGTAAATGCCACTTCTGTAGGGAATTCAAAAAGGTAACCGGCATGACGCCGATGTATTTCCTGTCGCGGTTGCGGATAAAGCGATCAAAGGAGTATCTCAGGAAGAACCTGCCCGTTTCAACCATAGCCATGAAGGTCGGCTTTAATGACCTGAGCAGTTTCAACAGGCATTTCAAAAAGTTTGTCGGCCTCACCCCCACTGAATTCAGAACCTCTCTAAGAAACTTATCATGATCCCATGCGATCGCTTTCCGACCCTGTAGCGCCTCTTTTGCTGCGTACGCGGTCGCCAGTGCATGCTCCAACCTGCCGCAACAAAAACCCTCGCCACCCGGTACATGAGCAAGCGAATTGTGCTGTGCCACGTATTTTCACCGGATCAATATCTGATCAAAGAAAAGCAATCTCAGCCTAGTTATCCAATTGCCACTTGATATCATTAAATTACAAACTTTCGCCCCTCTTGATTTCCGTCGGTGGGCGCCGCAGTGAGTACATGCCGGGAAAGGAGGTGAAGCTTTTACGATCCGGGAAAAGAAAAAATTGACGGCTGCCGGCATGGAATTCGGATGACTGAAAGTTCACTTTCTACAAGTGCAGGACTCTCAAGCAAATAAATCAAAACAACAGGAGAACAAAAATGAAAAAACTCACAACAATTCTCGCACTCTCCCTTTTGGTGACAACTTCAGCATTTGCCGCCTCTGCCAAGTTCACCGCGAACGTGGGTACCGTGGCAGTGGTCAGCCCAATGCTTGCAACCAATGATGCCGATGGCTGGAGCACGGTCCTGAGCGGCCAGATCCATACCGCCACTCCGAAAGACCTCCTCATCGGCGTCTCCCTTGAGACCAGTCTTCTTACCGATACGTTGGTAAAAAGCAGCGGAGGGGCGAAGGATACTTCAACCGCCGTAGCGGGCATAGAGATCGAGGTTCTGGTGGATGGGCAACAAGCTTCCCCGGGAGTAGTGATTTTTGATAAGAGAATGCAGCAGCTGTCTGCAACGCTCGGCGGGTATTACACCAACTGTACGGACGCCAACCTGGACGGGATAACCGATGTCCTGACGGAATGCGAACTCGTACCGGAAGAGATCGACCTTCTTCTGGATACAACGGCAGCACACCACTTCAACTTCATCCAGGCTAACCTGGGCCAGGGAACACACTCCGTTGTCGTCAAGGCCAAGATCAGTAATAACGCTGTGTTTGCAAACGGTTCAGCTGCCGCAAGTGCGTTGCTTGGCAAAGGGTCCTTGAGTGTTGAGGAAGTCCAGGCTGTCAACTCGACGGATGGCATTGTCATCCAGTAGCCGTAGTACAGTCAGTGCTCGATGATGAAAAAAACGAGGGGTAACCATTGAATATAGAGAAATGATGTGTAAATTCTCTTTTCAAGGCTGCCCCCTTTTTTACTGTTTTGTCCATCCAGGGTCTTCCTCCGGAAGATCTTTTAACGTCCTCAGATTCCGCCCAACCAATTTTGGATCTCCAGCATATTTCACTTCTGACATTCCGGTAAGAGAAGCATGGTGAAGAGCAGCTCACTGCCGGAACCGTTTGAGCGGCGGGCTGCCCGAATGGATGGATTTTTGTCTGCCGTCCCGTCCCGGCCTGGACGGTGATCGTTTGGACGACTTGATGTGGTTTGGAATCTGGCGGGGATTTGCTTCTGCGAGATTGACAGGCTAACGGGAGTGGACAATATATTTGTCGTTCATGCCTTCATGACTGTGACGAGAGTTAATATGCGATGACTTGCTTGACAACGAATGTAATGTTGGTACGGTTAATCAATGCCTTGGGTGCTTCCTTGGTAAAATTAAACTGTCAGGAGCGAACAAAATGGTTAAGGGAAAGGTTAAATGGTTCAATGACTCGAAAGGTTTTGGATTTCTTGAACAAGAAGGCGGTGATGATGTCTTTTGCCACTTCTCCGCGATTACCGGGGATGGCTTCAAATC
>JBAQPK010000150.1:0-2986 GCA_049305715.1 Desulfuromonadaceae bacterium
TCTGTAGTTACGGCATGCCACCTTGCAGCACGATGAAGGGCAGCTATTAATTGAGGGATTGCCGGGCCGGAATTTCTGTACTAGTATGTGAAGTCTGACATGTCCAATTCGGAGAGACCGTAAAAGGACCAACAGATGCCTACGTTTGTATTCTCAAACATGCCAATACGCCTGCAGCTGATTGTGCTGGCTATCCTGCTGACGCTACCTGCCCTCGGAATAATCGTCTATACGGGCCTCAGAGAACGTGATGATGACTACCGCAAAGCAGCCATCGAATCCCAGAAGCTTGCCGACCACCTTGCCGCTGAGCAGGAAAGCCTTGTCCATGGAGCCCGTCAGCTGGGTGGCTTCATGTCCGAGCTGCCGGATGTGGTCAATCGCAACAGCGACAAAGTACGGTCCATCATCATCAGTATCCTGAAAAAAAACCCCCAGTATCTTAACATACTCATCACTGATGAAAGCGGCAAGGTCTGGGTCTCGGGCCTTCCGTTTACCCCCCCGATGTCAATGGCTGAGAGACGTTATTTCAAGAGTGCCCGGGCAACCAGACGCTTTTCGTCTGGCGAGTACACAGTCGGTCTCATTTCAAACAAGTCGACAATCGCCATGGCCTATCCCCTTGAGGATCATGATGCCTTCCGTGGCGTTGTGATGATCAGCTTTGACCTGGATGTGTTAAAAAGCATCCTGAAGCGCTCCCAGTTACCGCTCAATTCCAACTATATCCTGGTCGACCACAACGGGATCATTATCAGCCGGGGAAGCGAGAATGGCCGAAATGTAGGCGAGCCGATGCAAACTGCGGATCTCAAAAAGATGGAAGCGGGCCCGGATCGGGACACCTATGAATTCATGCTCGGAGCTGGAAACCGGCGTATTGCTACCTACCGCAAGCTGCGCTTGCCTGACGAACAGACACCTTACATGTACGTGCGGGCAGGAATATCAATCGATGAGGCTGTGGCAAGGGCAAATCGACAGTTGCTGTACAACGTCGTCATTCTCTGGCCTTTTGTCGCGTTTGCCCTGATCCTTGCCATATTTATCGGCAAGCGATCCATCGTGGATCGCGTTAAAAAGCTGCAGAATTATTCACAGCTCCTGGCCCGGGGCGACCTGAGCGCCCGGGTCGGCAACCAGGTGGTGGGTGGGGAGCTGGGCGAGCTGGGAGGAGCTTTTGATGAGATGGCCCGCACTCTGGAAGAGAACATTGCGGAGCTGAATCACTCGCATCAGTTGCTGCATGAAAAGGCGCTGCTGTTGGAAGAAGAAATTGCCGAGCGGCAGGTCGTGCAGGAGGATCTTGCAGATAAACAGCGAATGCTCGAATCCCTGAATCATACCCTTGAAGAGCGCATTGAAACAGCGGTGAAAGAGCTGCGCCGGAAGGACCAGACTCTCATTCAGCAGAACCGACTGGCGGCAATGGGCGAAATGATCAACAACATAGCCCACCAGTGGCGCCAGCCGCTAAATCTGATCAGCCTCATCGTTCAGGGGTTGCCCGAGTGCAAGAATCTGTCGCAGGAAGAACTCGATCTTGAGGTTGAGCGGATCATGAACGTTATTATGTACATGTCCCAGACCATTGACGACTTCCGCTATTTTTTCCGCCAGGACAAGAAAATGACCCGGTTTGCCGTCAATCAAACGGTGGCAAAGGCGGTGGCATTCATCAGCCCCAGTCTGAATGACAAGGGGATCAGTATTTCCATTATTGAACAGTCCGAAGCGGACGTTTTTGGATACAGCAATGAATATTCACAGGTTCTGCTCAATATACTCAGCAACGCCAAGGATGTGCTGGTAGAGAAAAACATTGCAGATCCGCGAATCGATATCTGTATTTCACGGGCAGGTGACCATTCCGTCATTACGATAACCGACAATGGCGGCGGAATCAGCGAAGATGTCATGCCCAAGATATTCGACCCGTATTTTTCAACCAAGGAGAAGATGCAGGGCACCGGCATCGGATTGTATATGTCTAAAATCATCATTGAGCAGAATATGGGAGGGAGCCTGACCGCGCGGAATGTTGCAGGCGGGGTCGCGTTCATCATTGAAGTGTGAGTTGAAGGGTGGGTTATAACGGTGCCTGTATTCGGCGCATATGCGTATTTACGGGTGGGCCTCACGATTCTCGGCGCCTTACGCGCTGAACTTGAAGCGGCTAAGGATCAGGTTTCAAAAGAAAAAGCACAGTAGTTCAAGCTGCAACTCAAATTATTCTTAATAGGGTACAATTCGTTTATGAAGTTAAAAGCATATTTATAGAGGGATACTATGGAATTAAATAGCGATCAGAAAGAACTTGTAGAGTTATTTGTAAGACAGGAGTTCCTTATGGGTGCCTTGTATAAGCTTTTTGCAAAAAGATACCCTGATTACAAGGCTTTTTGGACTGGGATGGCAACTGAAGAGTTTCAACATGCTGCTTTGGTTCAGCGTATTACTGAAAGTGATTCTCTGAATAAAATCAAATTTTCGCAAGGAGAATTAAGGTCAAGCATTCTTGCTTCAAGCGTGAAATTTATTGAGGGTATCATTAGTGAGTTTAAGAATAATAAAGAATTTCCCATTACTCGAGCAGCAAGTATAGCGCTTCAACTTGAAAAGGCACTTTGGGAAAGGAAAGTTTTCGAATATTTTGAGGGAGACTCTGATGAAGTCAGAAAAATTATGGATTCTCTGGATTTTGAACAAGGGATTCATATTAATAAAATCGGTAACTTCGCTTCACAGTTTCAGAAAAAAGATAAACAGAGATAACGATTATTATTTCTGCTGAGCTTTTCATACGATAAAAAACGCTCCAATCGAAGTAGGTTTTATTCTTTGAATCTATTACAACACCAGCTACAACGCGCATAAAAAAAGCCACCTGCAAATTAATGTAAGTGGTTTTTTTTTGTTGGTACGCCCGACAGGATTCGAACCTGTGACCTACGGCTTAGAAGGCCGTTGCTCTATCCAGCTG
>JBAQPK010000151.1:0-2343 GCA_049305715.1 Desulfuromonadaceae bacterium
CACCATGAGAACCGCAAAGAAGAAAAGAGCGGCGCGGGAACGCTCCTGATAGAGAACATATCCGGAACCGGCCAGCAAAACGACAATTGCAGTTATGGTGATAATTACATTACTCATTTGAATCACGCAAATTGAATATCCCTATTTCATCGGGAATCAAGGTTTCCAATATACCATGAAAGCGCTGCATCAAGTCCCCCGTCAATCGTGTGAGTCGGTCTATATCCCAAAAGCTCGGCTGCCTTGCTGATATCGGCCTGAGAATGGAGCACATCCCCTTTCCGAAAATCACGGTAAACCGGTTCATACCGCGCAAGATGCGGATAATACGGCACCAATCGGCCATGTAGCAGGTTAAATAGCTCTTTCAGCGATGTGCGTGCATTCACCGCAGTATTATAGACCTGATTTATCGCGTCAGGATTCGTGGTAGTCGCCGCCAGAAGGTTCATCTGAACCACATTATCCACAAAGCAGAAATCTCTGCTTGTTTCACCGTTACCATTAATATAAACCGTTTCTCCCTTGATCAGTGATCTGATCCAGCAGGGAATAACAGCAGCATATGCACCCTCCGGGTCCTGACGGGGTCCGAATACATTGAAATAGCGCAGGCCGATTGTCTCCATTCCGTAGATTCTGGCAAAAACATCGGCATAAAGTTCATTCACATATTTAGTCACCGCATAGGGCGAAAGTGGTTTTCCAATCGTATCTTCGACCTTGGGAAGCCCTGGATGATCGCCATAGGTAGAACTGCTGGCCGCATATACAAATCGCTTTACGCCTGCATCACGCGCAGCAACGAGCATGTTCAGAAATCCGCTTACATTATTTTCATTGCTGGAAATAGGGTCTTCAATGGAACGCGGAACCGAGCCAAGCGCCGCCTCATGCAATATGAAGTCTACTCCGCTACATACTCTGCGGCAGGTATTCAGATCACGAATATCACCTTCGACAAAACTGAATTTCTGCCACTGACTTTCAGCTACGGAGTTTCTCACTTCATCAAGATTAACACGCTTGCCGGTGGAAAAGTTATCGAGACCGACTATCCGTTGATCAAGACGGAGAAGGTGCTCCAGCAAATTTGATCCTATAAACCCGGCAACCCCGGTTATAAGCCATGTTTTAGGCTCCGATCGTAATTGATCCGACGTTTTTTCAAAACAAATCATGCCAACTCCCGTTCTGAAATAAATCCCGGTTATTTGCGTTTATTATAATCTCCATACCCTGATTCCCGCGCTGATCATCGCTTGCTGGTCGAACATACCCTTTACGTCGATCAGCACCGGATTATTACTCAAGCGGCTGATGACGTCTTCAGGCGTCCAGGCAAGAAATTGACGGTGAGCAACCGCGGCAATAACAGCTGAAGCAGGTTTAAGATCTGCTATCGGCACAAGATGAACGCCGTATTCATGTATCGCCTCGACAGAATCAGCCAATGGGTCGCATACCTGAACGTTAATTCCGTAATCCTGGAGTTCTTTGATTATATCTATTACCTTTGAGTTGCGGATATCTGGACAGTCCTCCTTGAAAGTCAATCCCAGGACAGTCACCGTACTACCCAGAATATTGTGCTCGGAGAGAATCATTTCCCTAATGGCACGTTGGGCAATAAACGTTCCCATTCCGTCGTTAATCCGTCGGCCGGCAAGTATCACCTGAGGGATATAACCGATTTTTTCCGCTTTATGAGTGAGGTAGTACGGATCAACTCCAATACAGTGCCCACCAACCAGGCCGGGCCTGAATTTGAGGAAATTCCACTTGGTACCTGCCGCTTCAAGAACATCGTTGGTATCGATCCCCATGCGATCAAAGATTAAGGCGAGCTCGTTCATAAGGGCAATATTCAGATCTCGCTGGGTATTTTCTATTACCTTGGCCGCCTCTGCAACCTTGATGGATGCAGCACGGTGAACTCCCGCAGTGACAACTGACTCATACACACCGGCAACAATTTCCAGTGTTGCGTCATCTTGCCCTGAAACTACTTTTTTTATTTTAGTGAAGGTATGTGCTTTATCCCCCGGATTGATTCTTTCAGGACTGTATCCCACCGCGAAATCACGTCCACACACCAGACCGGACACCCGTTGCAGGACCGGCACACACTCATCTTCGGTAACTCCCGGGTAGACCGTTGATTCGTAAACAACGATATCCCCCTTCTTCAACGCTTTGGCAACCGTTTCCGATGCCCGGTATATCAAAGAAAGATCGGGCTGATGAGCAACATCCACCGGGGTCGGTACTGCAATAATGTGAAAATCAGCCAAGGAAATATCTTCCAGCTTATCGGTAAAAAGAATATCTGCCGCCTGAAGA
>JBAQPK010000152.1:0-5442 GCA_049305715.1 Desulfuromonadaceae bacterium
GCCCAGCACTCCACCCCGCTGGTCGATCCTCTCGAATTCAGCCATAACCGCCTCTTCCACCAGGTCGGTCAACTCCTCGATTATATAGGAGCCCTGCAGTGAATTCTCGTTTCTGGCCAGCCCGAACTCCTTGGTAATGATCATCTGGATCGCCATCGCCCGGCGCACCGACTCTTCGGTTGGCGTGGTGACCGCCTCATCGTAGGCATTGGTATGGAGGGAGTTGCAGTTGTCATAGATCGCCATCAGCGCTTGGAGCGTCGTGCGGATATCGTTGAAGTCCATCTCCTGGGCGTGCAAGGATCTCCCCGAGGTCTGAATGTGATACTTCAGCTTCTGGCTCCGGTCATTGGCGCCGTACTTTTCCCGCATCGCGACCGCCCAGATCCGGCGGGCAACGCGACCGATGACCGTGTATTCCGGATCGAGGCCGTTGGAGAAAAAATAGGATAGATTGGCGGCAAAATCATCGATATGCATGCCGCGTGACAGGTAATACTCCACATAGGTGAACCCGTTGGAGAGGGTGAAGGCCAGTTGTGAGATCGGGTTCGCTCCCGCCTCGGCGATATGGTAGCCGCTGATCGAGACCGAGTAGTAGTTGCGCACCTTCTGTTCGATGAAGTACTGCTGCATGTCACCCATCATCTTCAGGGCGAATTCGGTGGAGAAGATGCAGGTGTTCTGCCCCTGGTCCTCCTTGAGAATGTCGGCCTGAACAGTGCCGCGCACCGTCTGCAATGTGCAGGCGCGGATTTCCCGATACTCCGCCTCGGACGGCTCCCGGCCGTTCTTGTTCCTCCACCGGTCAACCTGCTGCTCGGTGGCGGCGTTGAAGAAAAAGGCCAGCATCATTGGGGCCGGGCCGTTGATGGTTATCGAAACGCTGGTGTTGGGGGCGCAGAGGTCGAAGCCGGCGAACAGCTTTTGCATGTCGTTGACGGTGCAGATCGAAACACCGCTCTCGCCGACCTTGCCGTAGATATCGGGGGGGTAATCGGGGTCTTCGCCGTAGAGGGTCACGCTGTCGAACGCGGTGGAGAGGCGTTTGGCGTCGTCATCCTTGCAGAGGTAGTGGAAGCGGCGGTTGGTCCGCTCGGGGGTCCCCTCCCCGGCAAACTGCCGCTTGGGATCTTCTTCGGCCCGTTTGAACGGGAAGACCCCGGCGGTGAAGGGGAAGTAGCCCGGGGCGTTCTCCAGCATGCACCAGCGCAGGATTTCGCCCCAATCGGCAAAATCGGGGAGGCAGACCTTGGGGATACGGGTTCCGGAGAGGGTCGTACTGTAGAGATCACTCCTGATCTCCTTCTCCCTGACCTTTGTAACCAGCTGGTCACGGCGGTAGGAGGCCTTCAGCTCCGGCCACTCCTTCAGGATCCGCTTCGGCTCTTCATGGAGCCTGGCTTCAAAAACCGTCAGCTGCTGGTCGAGAATCGCCTCCGCGGCGGTATTACCCAGGACCTCGCGGGCGCCGCTCAGCTGGAAGAGACGACGGGCGACCCCGGTCTGTTCCAGTACCTGCCTGCGATAGCCGCGCACGGTCTGCACGATCTCACCCAGATAATGCACCCGGTCGGTCGGAATGATATACTTCTTCAGGCTCTCCTTTTCGGTGATCCGGAGGGATGAATGCCACTCCGTCCCCTTTGTGTCGTTGATGACTTCAAGCAGCTCCCGATACAATACGTTGGTGCCGGGGTCGTTGAACTGGGACGCGATGGTACCGAACACCGGCAGCGCCTCATCGGGGACATCGAAAAGATTGCGGTTGCGGCGGTACTGCTTGCGGACATTGCGGAGAGCATCCTCGGCGCCTTTGCGCTCGAACTTGTTGATCGCAACAACATCCGCAAAGTCGAGCATGTCGATCTTTTCCAGTTGAGTCGGAGCGCCGAACTCGCAGGTCATGACATAGAGGGAGACATCGCATACCTCCACGACACCGGCATTCCCCTGGCCGATGCCGCTGGTTTCGACAAATACCAGGTCAAAACCGGCCGCGCGCACGACGTCGATGGCATCCTGGAGTGCGGCGGAAAGTTCGGTCTGGGAATCGCGGGTCGCGAGCGAACGCATGTAGATCCGGCTGGAGTTGATCGAGTTCATCCGGATACGGTCCCCCAGCAGGGCGCCGCCGGTCCGCTGGCGGGAGGGATCAACCGCCAGGATGGCGACGCTCTTGTCCGGGAAATCGCGGGTGAAGCGGAGCACCAGTTCATCCGTGATGGAACTCTTGCCCGCACCGCCGGTTCCGGTGACGCCGACCACCGGCACATTCTGTGCCATACCCCTGATGGTCTCCCGGAGCGCACCATACCCGGAGGCGTGGTCGTGGACCGCCTGCTCGGCCAGGGTGATCAACGTATTAACCGCCCGGATATCCTGCTGGGCCAGCCGGGAGGTCTCGGCCGCGACATCCCGATTGAGGGAGAAGTCGCACTCCTCCAGGATCAGGTTGATCATCCCCTGCAGCCCCATCCGGCGGCCATCCTCCGGAGAGAATATTTTACGTACCCCGAATCCTTCGATCTCGGCGATCTCGGCCGGCACGATCACGCCGCCGCCGCCGCCAAAAACCTTGATATACCCTTCACCACGCTCCTGCAGCAGGTCGATGATGTATTTGAAGAATTCAACGTGCCCACCCTGATAGCAGCTGACCGCGATTCCCTGGGCATCTTCCTGTATGGCGGCGGTGACGATCTCCTCCACCGAGCGGTTGTGCCCCAGATGAATCACTTCGGCGCCGGAGGCCTGCAGAATGCGGCGGATGACGTTAATTGTGGCGTCATGGCCGTCAAACAGGCTGGTGGCGGTGACTACCCGGACTTTGTGGACAGATTTGAACGGCTCGACTACTTCTGAATTCATATATCCTCCCCGTTATGGGTAATCATGGCGTTTCCAGAGTAAACTCCCACGCGCACCAAAATGTTTCAGGATGTTCATCGGGTGGACAGGCGATACAATGGGTCGTGATGCGCGGATCAACCGCTTTCGCAAATTCGCCGTATTCAACGATTCCAACCGACTTGCAGGGATGGTCCGCCAGCCCCTTCCGTTTGCGTGCCGACTGCACCCGGCAGTCGAGCATCCGGAAGACGACCCGCGTATCGCTCTGTTCGATAACGTCCTGCAGATTGAGGCGGGCATAAAAACGATGCTTCAGACATTCCACCAGTGCCGGAATACCGCCTCCCGGCTTGATGCCGAGGCGGTCCATGATGCGGCGCGCCTCGATCACCGTAAAATAGCGCCAGGCCTCCGTATCAACATCGACCGCCACATCCATGCCATAGCGCTTCTCAACCGCCTGAAACCAGACCCCGTCGTGGGCCAGCCAGTTTTTGGCATCATCGACGATAATCCTTACAAGCTCCTCCTTGCTCAAATCGTAGAGAAGGCTGACCCCCTCATCACCGGCACGTTCGGCACTCGACATACCCCCCCCTTTCAGAAGCATTCTTAAAAACATTATTTCAGCTGAGCAGAAATGCAAGTAATATAATATTCCGTTTACATTCGATTCAAACACCAACAACACAAGTTTTAGCAGCATCGATGCGGGGCCTGAACCCCGCAGCGATGCTCTGATCAATGATCGCTGGCCCCGGAAATCCCCAGACCGGTAATCTGCCGGACTTCAATCTCGTCGAACAGCTCTTCGGCCCGGCGATCACGGAACAGCAGCGTCCCCAGTATCGCCGCTATCAGCCCCAGCGGCACCGAGACGATACCCGGATTCTTGAGCGGAAAAATCGCAGTCTTGAGGCCGACCATGGAGGTCCCGCCGTCGTTTTTCACGACATCCTGGCGCGACTTGTCCAGCAGCTTCAGGTCCTTGTCGGCAAGAACGGCACCCTCCAGCTGCTTCTTTTCCAGCGTTGAAACGATCTTTTTGGCATCATCGGCGATCTTCTGCGGATAGGTCATCACCGGCGATATCACGACCAGACCCAGGGCCGAAATCGTGCCGACCAGCAGGGCGGAAATGACACCGGCCGTATTGAATCGTTTCCAGAAGAGCGACAGCATGACCGCCGGGAAGTTGCCCGATGCCGCCACGGCAAAGGCCAGGGCCACCAGAGCGACTACATTCTCCTTCTCGGCAGCCAGCCCCATGACGATTGCAGAAAGGCCGACAAACAGTGAGGTGATCCGGGCCACCTTGACCTGGGTGTGCTGGTCGGCCTTGCCGTCCATGACGATATTGACGTACACGTCATGGGCGATGGCCGCCGAAGCCGCCAGCACGAGGCCGGAGACGACCGCCAGGATCGTGGCGAACGCCACGGCGCAGATAAATGCCAGAAACATGTCGCCACCCAGGGAACCGGCGCCGCCACCCAGCAACTGAGCCAGGAGCAGGGTTGCCATATTCCCCCCCTTGTCAACCGAGCTGATCAGCTGGGGTGACAGGTAAAGCGCGGCACCAAAGCCGATGATGTTGATCAGGAAGAAGAAGGTGCTGTTGATGAACAGTGCGATAACAATGGATTTGCGGGCCTCCTTGGCGCTCGGCACGGTAAAGAAGCGCATAAGGATGTGCGGCAGACCGGCGGCGCCCAGTGCCCAGGCAATTCCGAGCGAGACCTGGTCGAGCGGATTCTTCAGGAACAGGCCCGGCTCCATGAAACGCTGGCCGTAGTCAAAGCCCGGCTTGGGCAGGGCATCCTTGAGCACGCTCATCCGGACATGGTCCTGGATCAGCTGGTTGCCGACGATATCGGTGAAGAAGCCGATCGGGTTGAAGCCGGCCTTTGCCAGCACCAGAAACGCCAGCAGCACGGTGCCGCTCATCAACAGCCCCGCCTTGATGATCTGCACCCAGGTGGTGGCCTTCATGCCGCCGAAGACGACGTAACCGACCATCAGAACCCCGACGCCGATTACGGAGACACGGTAGGGAATATCGAGCAGCACCTGCATCAGCTTGCCCGCCCCGACCATCTGGGCTATCAGATAGAAGAGCGACACGGTGACCGTGGAAACGGCCGCCACGGCGCGCACCGGCTTGGGTGCGGTGCGGAAGGAGAGGATATCGCCCAGGGTGAATTTGCCGGCGTTGCGGCACGGCTCGGCAATCACCAGGAGGATGGCGATAAAGGAGAACATCGGGCCGACCGCATACATGAAGCCGTCGATCCCGTACAGCGAGATCAGGCCGGACATCCCCAGGAACGAGGCCGCCGACATGTAGTCTCCGGCGATTGCCCAGCCGTTCTGCAGGCCGGTGATACCGCCACCCGCGGTATAGAAATCGGAGGCCGATTTCGTCTGCTTGGCCGCCCAGATGACAACGCAGAGCGTAATGCCGATGATCGTCAGGAACATGCTGATGGTAATGGCGCGATTGGGCTTGACCTTGGTGGGAAGCCCCGCGAGCGGTGCAGGCGCTGCTGTTGCGGCCTGACTCCCAGCGTGTGCAGGAGCCTGTAGCAC